>JAYVYS010000466.1:0-11869 GCA_043784005.1 Isosphaeraceae bacterium | reverse complement strand
CCATCCCAAAGCACGCCACGTCTTCCTCAATTAACGAAGAACTTGGCGGCGAACTCGTCCAGACGCTTTAACCCACTATGTTTTTATATGGGATGGACTCGATCCTTGGACAGGAAGGAACACGGGATTCCTTTCCACCCGATTGTCATCAAAGCCTCCAAACGACTGGAAACTCGAACCCGATTTCGCAGGCCGGTCCCCCGAGATTTCGCCAGCCCAGGCCTCGACCCAAGTGGTCCAGTTCACGGCAACCCCATCAAGGTCGACCGCTCTCCGCCCCTCGCCGTCGGGTTGGATGACGCTTTGGATGCCACTCATCTTGTACAGACCGACAAGCGCATCCACCAAGGTATGCCGCGCCTCGGGGTTGAGTCTTGTCATCCAACCGACTTGCGTGATTGAGGCCGTTAATACACCTTGCTGTTCCACGTATTCGATGCGTACCGGTGGTTGATCGTCGCCCTCTGAGACAAGATCGATGCGGATGCTGTTCGTCGCCAGGTGAATGGAACCGGCATGGATGGACGCATCGCCCAAGGTGCGACTCTCGTGCAGAAGGGCGATCACATCACGCTCGACAAATCGCCGAAACGACTCTTCAACGTGATGAAGCGCCGCCCGACGCTTGACCACCGCCTTGTCGCGACCTGGAGTCGACTCCGCTCGTCTGAGCTTGGCGAAAAGCTTGGGCAGCGTCCCCGAATGAAACCCGGGTCGAAGAAGCCGGACAACGTTTTCTCCGTGACTCCCCACGACGATCTGCTCAAGCGACGCAGCCCGATTCGCCTCATACAGACGCCAGTTCGACTTGAGTTCCCACACGAGAAAGCCAAAAAAGCCGGGCAACAACAAGACGTTGGCCCACGCCAACCCTTTCCCGGCCCATGTTCCGAAGAATGGAATCAAGACCCCTTCCGCCACACCGGTAAGGTGGCCGATGAATGGCAACATGACTTTATGCGAAACCGTCACCACCGGGAAATGCTTGATCGGGTTGACCTGAGGTTCGATTAACAAGTTGACATAAATTCGCACGAGATAAGCCACGACACCCCACACGAGCCCCATCGCGGCTTTGCCCACCAGTGCGACGCGGGATTGTCCCTCGCGAAATCGTAACCACTCGTCGACAGCGTAGATGACCTTTTCGACCCATTCCAGGAAGCGTTCGAAGACCTCCATGACCGCGCGAAAGAGCCCGGGAATAAGGTTCCCCGCAAGCTCGCGCCAGGCCTCGATAATTCCTTCGGAAACGAACTCTTCCACCCGCCGACCCGCTTTTGTGTTCAACACAAAGCATGAGGCGACGAAAACGACAAGTGAGACACCTCGGGTCTCAGTCGCGCCACGACCCAAGAAATGAACCATCTGCCAGGCCGCGAACGCCAGTAAGAATGGCTTGCCCGCCAGTTGCCAGAGCGCCTTGAAAAGTGGACTTGTGATGATGCGGAGGAGAACGGGATTTCGCAGAATCCACCCGGGAAGGGCGACAAACACGGTGTGGAAGAGTCGGGCCATTGAACGAAGCACCGACAAAAACTCGGATCGGAATCGTCGCACGTTGATCGCCGCGAGCGCGAGCATCCCGAGCATGATCACGTTACCGAAAGTGTCGATTTGTGAATGAAGACCGGTCAGTCGGGAAACGACCAACTCGTTGAGTTCTTGCACACCGATGAGCGCCACAAACGCGCCGCCGAAGGGCAACGCGGCGAAGAGGGTGAGGAACCTCCCGGTTCGCGTGCCAAAGGCCAATGCGCTGAATCTCTGGAGCGTTCTCAGATAAACTTCGCCCTTGCGGTGGACGCCGTCAAGGGACTCCGCAAGCGCGCGGTCGGCGTTGAGAAGGCGGTCGCCGTCGATGAACTCACGACGAACCTTGAGGTCGTTCATCTTGAGGTTGCTTCGCGACGCCGCATCTCGAAAATCGCCAAGCGTCAGGAAACCGCGCGCGACAATCTGGTCGAGCAACTCCTCCACCAGCTTGCGATAGGCCACGCGCTCGGGCAAGTTGTGGGGCCGAACCCAGGTGCTCTCGAGTGTGGAGTCGATCCAAGGACGAAATTGTTCACGGAGCGCGTGCTCCGCATGACGCACCGCGGGGCGTAGCAGCAACTCCAGGCGCGCTCGATCGTCACGTGAGAGGGCCACGTGCGGCATCCGTCTCGCGGCGGAACGCAGGTGGTTGGACGTGGTTACTTCCCTGAGATGGGGAAGTGAATGCCTGAGCGGTTTCTTACCGAAAGAAAAGAGCCAACCGAGCGTATCGAGTCGATAGACCTCGCGTTCATGATCCACACAGACTTTTTGCAAGTCGAATAGCAAGCGGGCTTCCGGCGACCAGAATCCCCGAGACGCGCGGCGGAGCAGGGGAGTGAGCGCTTCGGCCCAAAGCTCAGACTCTCCCTTGCGAATGAAAAGCGCCTTCTGCAATCGTTGCGTAAGCTGTTTCAGAGCCGATCGGGCCTTGGCTCGCTCATTTTCTTTATGTTCAGCCGGTGCCAGTGTCGCGGCCTTGGTATGCAAGATCGCGGCGCGGACATCATTGCCGCGAGCCGCGACCTGTTCGGCTCTTCGCGAGAGCTTTCCCGAAGCCGAATCGGTGTAACCTCGGCGCGGCAGACCATCCTCGTCTTCGGACGGATCGTCGGGAATCGGCCAGGGCACCTCGTCCGCCGACGGATCCGGCTCCGGTCCCCGCGACCCGGCGGCTTCCTTGTCCGCCGGTAAAAGTGCTCCGGGCGGCTTGGTCGTGGTGAGTAGCCCGGCACCGTCCACGTCACGGGCGAGGAGGGCCTCGACCGAGGAGAGATTTTCGATCGCGGGAAAGCAATGCGATCGAAGAACGGGTGCAAAATACGACATATCAAGAAAGGCTGACGCGAACTCGCGATAAAAGTCCGCGTCCGAGTCGTCCTTTCGCAGAAGTCCATCCTCGACAAGCACGTCCCTCGCCTCAAGGACAGAGGTCGTGCCGATCCCCTTCATTCTTGTGGAGAGTTCGGTCGCGTCGAGCGCGGCGCTCTCGATCATGCGGAGGATTGCGAGACGGACATGTGTACGAAACAACTGCCTCCAGACGCGCGTAAGGAGCGCTCCGGAATCCGAACGCGAAAGCTCTTCGGGATCTGGCTGAGCGAGAAGCGTGACCGATTTCGGCCAGGGTTCTGTCGCGGGACGTCCCACTTCCTCCGGATCGACGATCGCGTCAAGGTGTGCACCCGCGATCGTGTAATCAAGTCGGCGCGAGGTCCGCCCTCTGAGGAACCAAAGCCCGCGATCACGCTTGATAACACGTCGGAGAATCCGCGCGGGAACTAGGATTGCTGAGGGATCGACAAACGTCACGGCACGTTGCAGTTGAGCGAGATCGATGGCGGTTTCTCCACCTCCGGCCGAGGCATCCGGCGACGCTCTCGATGCGATCCGCCGCGACAGAAGCCCTATGTTACAACAGGAGGACCGGTCATTCCAGGCGGCGCGATGCCCTCGTTTCACAAAGGATCCAAGCAGAGGATTCTTTGCTTTTGGAGGGATCTACGTCGCCCGATCTTTCGGGGCTGTGACAGAAGCGGGGGAGGAAGACCCATCCACCAGGATTCGCGTTTAGCTGAGAATTGGTTTGAGTACGTTTCCATGTACATTTGTGAGGCGACGCTTGATTCCGTTGTGGTAGTAGGTCAGGCGTTCGTGGTCGATTCCCAAAAGCCGCAATACGGTCGCGTGAAAGTCGGGCCAGGTCACAACGTTTTCGGAGGCTTTCCACCCGACCTCGTCGGTCGCCCCGAAAGCGGTGCCGGGCTTGAGGCCCGCGCCTGCGAGCCACACCGAGAATCCGTATTGATTGTGGTCCCGACCCTTGCCGACGACGTCGGCGGCGGATTGCGCGAACGGCGTGCGGCCGAACTCGGTCGTGAAAAGTACAAGGGTGTCGTCGAGCAGGCCCCGACGGCGGAGATCTTTGAGAAGCGCGGCGACGGGGCGATCGACCCGGAGCGCTTCCTGCCCGTGGCATTGCTTCATATCTTCATGACCGTCCCAGTTCCGCCGGGGGCTGCCGAAGGTGCCGCCCGCGTAGAGCTGAACGAATCGGACACCACGCTCCAGGAGGCGGCGGGCGATCAGGCAGGCGCGGCCGAAATCGGCGGTTTCCGGGCGGTCGAGCCCGTAAAGCGTCCGGGTTTCCTCGGCTTCACCACGAAGGCCAGTGACCTCGGGAACCGCCATCTGCATCCGCGCGGCAAGTTCATAGCCGCGGATTCGGGCGGAGAGAACGTCCTCGCCTCCGTGTGAATCGAGATGCCGCCGATTCATGGCCGCCGAGAGTTCCCGAGCGGCTTGATCGGCGTCCTGAGGGATGGGGTGGGCCGGGAAAAGATCGTCGATCGGGGCCCCTTTTGAGCGTATAACGACCCCTTGATGCCTTGCGGGAAGGAACCCGTTGCTCCAGTTGATCGGCCCTCCGCAAGGAAACTCGCGGGCATCGGGAATTACCACGAAGGCCGGAAGATCGTCGGCCTCTGAGCCGAGCCCGTAGCTCAGCCAGGAACCCAGCGCGGGGAACCCGTTGAGACGAAATCCGCTGTTTTCCTGAAACGTCGCCGGGGTGTGGTTCGAAGTTTCGGCGACCATCGAATTGATGACCGTCAGCTCATCGGCGACCTCGGCGAGGTGGGGAAAGAGGTCTGAAACCCATAAGCCGCTCTGTCCGCGTTGATGGAAATCCCAGTCGGGCCGTTTGAGCCGGCCGATCTGACCAAAGAAGACATCGGGCCGCTCGGACGACTGAAGCGACTGCCCATGGGCTTTGATCAGGCCGGGCTTGTAGTCGAACGAGTCGACATGCGAGAGCGCCCCCACGAGACAAATGTGGATCGCTCGGGTCGCTCTGGGAGGAAAATGGGGACAGTGCGGGTCACTCTCGCCGGGGGTCGCGGCGTGGAGGGTTCCGTCACGCATCAATAGGCCGGCGGCGGCCGCGCTGAAGAGTCCGTTTCCGGCCCAGGAGAGAAACTCGCGGCGAGGAATCATCACATGGCTCCCGGATCGGTCCATCAATCGACGTAGAGGAACTCGTTACTATTGAAAATCGCGCGTGCCAGAGCGGCGGCCCCGTGCTTTTGGACAACGGCGGTGGCCGCCTCGGTTTCGGTGTCATCGGGAGAGCGTCCGAACGACAGGCGATAGGCACGCTCGACTTGCTGTCCCGGGTCGTCTCCGACCTCACGTTTAAGGCGTTCCGAGAAGCGGTCGGCGAGGCGAAGCGTCAGGGCGTTATTGAGTAACGCGAGAGCCTGCAACGGCGTCGTGGTCGCCGCACGTTTCGGGCTCACTGTGGAGGGGTCGGGGCAGTCAAAGGCATCAAGGAACCCACTCCTGCCGCCTCGCGCCCACGATCTATAGAGGGTTCGGCGGTCAGTCTCTCCGCCGTTCGGCTCGATGGGAACGTACATGATGGCGGCGGTTCCCGGAGCGCGTTCCATCGCGAACTCGCGGAAGCCGGGGCCGCCTTGTGTGAGGTTCAAAACGCCAGATACTCGGAGCATGGCGTCGCGGACCATCTCGGCCTCCAACCGCATCGGTGCTTTTCGCCACAAAAGACGATCGGCGGCATCCACTCGCAGGGCGTCGGGATTCAGCTTCGAGGATTGCCGATAGGCTTGAGACGTGACGATACGACGATGCAACGCCTTGAGGTTCCACCCGTTCGCGACGAATTCCGAGGCAAGCCAATCCAGGAGCTCCGGATGAGAGGGTTGGCCGCCGTTGAAACCGAAATCGCTCGGCGTCTCGATCAGGCCTGCGCCAAAATGCGCTTGCCAGACCCGGTTCACGATCACGCGGGGCGTCAACGGGTTTTTCGGATCGGTGATCCAACGCGCCAGACGAATCCGGCGCTCTCCTTCAGGTGCATCGATCGAGAGCCCAAAATCGGGCGACACGCCGGATAACGATGACACGCCGCCTGCGGAAACCACCGCTCCCGGGGTCGATGTGTTTCCTCGGATCAAGACATGAGTAGGCTCGACGGAACGGGGTGTCACGGCATAGCCGCGACGTCCTCGCGAGGCGGGGCTCTTCTTCTCGGCAGCGATCTCGGCGAGCAAGCGGGCGCGCTCGATTCGTTCCTCGGAAGAGAGCGCGGCGACAACGGCCGAGGAGTTGATCTTGTCCGTTCCCGAAGCCGAAGCGGCGATTTCCTCGGCATTCAAGGCGCGATCATAGAGCCGAGCGCGCAGGATCGTGCCAGCGAGCATCCGATTGCCCCCGGCGGCCGTCCCGTGACGCATCCCGAAGATCACGCGTGCCTGACCCGCCGAATAGGTCGGAGGTGCCGCCGTTTTGTACGGCGTCCCGAGCGGTCGACCATCGCGGTAGCCGGTCACCGTGCCATCGGCCGTGTAGACAATGGCGAGGTGGACCGGGCGGCGCGCGGCGTCGGATTCGGCGATCGTTTCAAAGCTCTTGGTGCGGACGAAACCTTCGGTACCCGCCATCCAGCGTCCGGACTCGCGTTCCGCGAAGACGATCGAATCAAAGGAGCCGCCGTCAGGGCTGATCAGGCCGATCACTCCACCGCCGCGCTGGTCGAGATTGTCGAGGTGAACCCAGGCTTCGAGGGTCTTGGCCGTGATGTCCTTGGTGAGCGGAACCGAGAGCGCGAAGCCGGATTCCCCATCCACGACAAGCCCCTCCGGCCCGAGGTGGGCGTTGCCTTGGAGCGAGGCATCGAGTGAGCCGTCGCGGTCATCAGCGTCGCGGTCAAAGTCCCAGCGGGCGAAGGGGGTCGGGATCGTCGTCGTGTGCGGGATCTCCGAGGACAGTTTTCTCCGGACGGGAGCTTCGATCGCCGTGATCTTCGTCGATAAAGAGGTGATCCGACGCCGTGAGGCCCGGGTTGCCGCGTCGATCGACGAGAGGTCCCTTTCACCATGCCGAACACCTGCTAATGCGGCGGAAAGCTGATAATACTCCGTCTGACGGATCGGGTCGAATTTGTGGTCGTGGCAGCGTGCGCAATGGATGGTCAGGCCGAGAAAGGTCTGCCCGACGGCGCTAATCAGATCCTCGATCTCATCCTGGCGAACGACTTTCCGCATCGCCTGGCTTTGCTGGGCCTGACCCACCGAGTCATAGGCTCCGGCGACGAGGAAGCCGGTCGCCTCAACAGCCTCGGGATCATCGGGATGGAGTACGTCGCCCGCGAGTTGGAGGCGTGCGAACTCATCAAAAGGAAGGTTGCGGTTAAGTGCGTTGACCACCCAATCGCGATAGGGCCACGCGGAGGGACGGAACTCGTCAAACTCAAAGCCGTTGCTCTCGCCGAAACGGGCGAGATCGAGCCAGAGTCGTGCCCAGCGGACGCCATATTCCGGCGAGGCCAGGAATTCGTCGACAAGCCGTTCATAGGCGTCGGTCCCGCCATCGCTTACGAAGCCGTCGACGCGCTCAGGGGTCGGCGGCAGACCGAGCACATCGAACGAGAGACGACGTATCAACGTTCGCCGGACGGAAGGGGGTGACGCGCCCAGGCCCTTCGCCTCACGCCGTTCCAGCAGGAAGGCGTCGATGGGATTGACGACGGCGATCAGCGATTTCGAGGTCGGGATCGAAGGTTTTCTGACCGGTTGAAAGGCCCACCAATCGCGGCCCGCGCGGCGGTCGGAGGTCGCGGAATAGGGGTCAATGGGGTCGGTGCCCCAGGTCGCGCCGGACTTGATCCACGATTTGAGAACGGTCTTCTCCGCCCCCGGGAGTGGTTTCTTGGGAGGCATCTCGTCGGCGGCCACGTGCTCCCACAAAAGGCTTTCATCGAGATTTCCGGGCACGATCGCCGGCCCGTTCTCACCCCCCTTGAAAGCCGATTGCTTGCTCGAAAGGTCGAGTTTGCCCTTGGGCTCAGACCCGGAATGGCAGTCGAGGCAACGCCGTGCGAGGATCGGCCCGATCTCGCGGTCGAATGCGATCGCGCGATCGGGTTCGTCGGCGCGAGTTGAGCCGGCCATCGCGCCCAAGCCGAGCATCACAATCCCTGCGAGTCTCCGCAAACGAGACGGCGGTCTCGACATTGACACAGCTCCTCGGGAGAATGCGGCGTGTGAGAACGCTCTTCGCGGACCCGTCACGACCCTGACGAGCGGCGGCGTTTTCCAACATGATCTCTAGTATCCCCGATTTCGAGCCGACTCTCCAGTGACTCCTCACCGCGATGGGAAGTGGTGTCCAGGGGGTTGCGTCAGTCGAGCCGTCGGCACATGCTGAGAGTCATGACTGAGCCGGACGACGGCAACGGCGATTCCTTCAGGAGACCTTGATATGAACCTTGAATCAACCCCTTCCGTGATGGAGAACTCATCAGCGCGACCTTCGCGCCGCGGCTTTGGTCGCTCCGTCGCGGGCCTCGCGATCGGGGCTTTCGCGGCACCGGCGGTCGTTCGAGGGCGAGGATTGAATGAGAAACTGAACATCGCGATCATCGGCGCGGGGGGGCGTGGCGGTTCCAACCTTTCGGATGTGTCGAGCGAGAACATTGTGGCCCTTTGCGATGTCTTCGAGAACGCGGTGCTTCGCGCCTCGCAACGTCATCCCAAGGCCGGGAAGTTCACCGATTTCCGAAGAGTTTATGACCGGGCGAACGAATTCGATGCGGTGGTGGTAAGCACGACAGAGCATACTCACGCATTCGCAACGCTCCCCGCGCTTCAGCTTGGCAAGCATGTCTATTGCGAGAAGCCGCTGACGCACAACGTCTGGGAAGCCCGCGTGATCCGCGAAGCCGCGGCTAAGGCGAAGGTCGCCACACAGATGGGAACGCAGGTTCACGCCACCGAAAATTACCGACGTGTCGTCGAACTCGTGCAATCCGGCGCGATCGGCCCGGTGAGCGAGGCCCATGTCTGGGTCGGCCGCGCCTGGGGACGACAGTCGGAGGAAGACGCCGCCAAAAACCACGACATCGTCTCGGTTCGCGAGCGTCCCTCGGGAGAATCGCCGATTCCGAAGGGGCTCGATTGGGATCTTTGGTTAGGTCCGGCTCCCTCCAGACCTTTCAACGAGGTCTACTTCCCCGGCCCCAAATGGTATCGATGGTGGGATTTCGGCAACGGCACGATGAGCGACCTGGGAAGCCACTGGATCGATCTGGCGTTTTGGGCGTTGAACCTTCAGACGCCGAAAACGATTGAGGCGTTCGGCCCTCCGCCCCATGCCGAGATCGCGCCCGCGTCAATGCGGGTCGTCTACGAATATGGTCCGCGCGGCGCGCTGCCCCCGGTGACCGTGTCGTGGTATCAAGGGACCGAGAAGCCTCAGGCTGTTCGCGACGGCACCGTGCCCAAATGGGATAGCGGCGTACTCTTCGTTGGTTCAAAAGGCATGATCCTGGCGGATTACGCCAAAAACATGCTTTTGCCCGAGCGCGAATTTCAAGACTTTCCCCGTCCCGCGCCATCCATCCCCAAGTCGCTCGGTCATCATGCCGAGTGGATTCACGCCTGCAAGACGGGCGACCCGACAACCTGCAACTTCGGTTATTCGGGCTGGCTCACAGAGGCGAACCACCTCGGAAACGTCGCCTATCGCGCGGGCAAAAAGCTCGAATGGGACCCCGAGACGCTAGTCGCCGCCAATGCTTCCGAGGCCGAGCGGTTCATCAAACGCGAATATCGCAAAGGCTGGAAGCTTGTTTGACCTAAAAGGCTTCCTGCGAGATGGAACGTGATCATAGGCTCCGGGATGCGAGACACGTACATAGGTGACGCCAAGGTTCCGCACTCGTGCTCATATTTCATTGAGAATGCCCGCGAGCCTCACATACTCGCGGGCATTGCTCACCAAGAACGCCTCGGCATACGGTACCCGGACCCGTAAACCTCGATAGCGGTTCAACCCCAAGGTGGATTCGATATATCCCATACCGGCAACCTGAGTGGCGTAAAGGGCGATCGCCTCGCTTTTGGTTTCGACAACCGACGTGATATCCACCTCGACGTTCGGCCATAAGGTCGACCACACCTCATAGCACCAGACCTCTCCTTCCCAATCGCTCTGAGCGATCGCAGCCGCGAGTGCGGCGGACGTCGCCTGGTGGTCGCGATGATGATCGGCGGGAAAGGGACAGAAAATCTGGTCCGGTGCCCACTCGCGAATCCGTCGGGTGAGGTCACGTGTAAGTGCGGGCTCATGCCGTGAAAGACCGCCGTCGGGATAGCGGAGGATGTCAAGGATCTCGAATCCGAGCCGCTGCGCCACACCGCGTGCTTCGTCGGTCCGCAGGCCGGTCATCGACGTGCCATCATGTTTCGGCGGCGCGCCTCCACCGCTGTCGGTCGTAAAAACAATGCCGACCTTGCTACCGGTCTGGTGGTGAAGTTCGAGCGTTCCACCAGGCCCGATCACTTCGTCATCCATGTGGGGAGCAAGGACCATCACCCGGCAGGGGGTCACCATCCGCAACTCGACCGGCATCCGGTGGGTGATTCGATGAACTCTGCTGAGGAAGCGTCCCGACGCCCATTTCTTGATCTTCCGCACGACCGACGTTCGCGCGTCCGCGAGAGTTGAGGTCAAAGAGAGACTCCTCTTGGATCAGCGGCCTTGAGGGGCATTCCGGGTCGCGAGGATATGTCGGTAGTACGCGACAATTCGTTCGGCTTTGGCCGACCAGACGAATTCGTCACGCACGCGCCGCGAGGCTACTTCGCCGAGTCGCTTGCATAAAGCGTGATCGGTTGCGAGCGTTTCCATCGCGGACCGGATCGAGGCGATGAGGTCGTCCGCGGCTCCGAGAGGAAGCAAAATGCCGGTGTCAGAAGTGACGAGTTCGGCAGGGCCGCCGTAGTTGCAGACGACCGACGGAAGCGCCGAGGCCATCGCCTCCAGAATGGCTCCGCCGCCAAAATCCTTGACGCTGGGAAAGATAAAGGCCTGTGACTTTCGGAGCCAACCCGAGAGCGCCTTCTGTTCGAGCCAGCCGACGAATTCGATGCGATCCAAGAGGCCGAGATCCTTCGCAATCTGCTCGAGATTCGTCTTCTCAGGGCCGTCGCCGACGACCGTGAGCCGGCAAGTCCGAAGGAGATCGGAACCTCCGATCGCGTGAAGGATCAGGTCGATCACTTTCACCGGTGCGAGTCTGCCGACGGTGATGAATCGGAACGGCCCCACCGGCGACGGCCATTCATCGACGATCGGAAACCGCTCGGGATCGACGCCGTTTTCCGGGAGATAGTACCGGTGGCCCGCTCCCGCGGGAAGCCGGCTCTCGGTGTGACGGCTCGCCGCGATCAATCCCGCCGCGCGGCGATACGTGGCGCGATGATAGGGCAAAAGGCTGTGCAAGCCCCGGAGAGGAATGAGCCATTCCTTCTCGTTTTGACGAAGCTCGGGATACTCGTCCGGCCAGGGCAAACCACCGTTGAGCGGCCCGATCACCATGGGAACATTGCTCCAACTCGCAAGCGGACTCCCCAAAACGGGCGTGAGCGGGGTCAATCGGTGAATCAAGTCAAAACGACCAAGTCGAAGGTCTTCATGAAATTTACGGAAGACCATTCGCTCATACATCATATAACTCGGCCACATCAGCGCGGTGTTGATGGTCCACGAAAGGGAAACACCTCCGCGAAGCTTACGTGCGAAGCGGAATAGGGGTGCCGCGATGAAGTCGTTGTCGATGAAATGAACGTCCGCCATGCGAATGATCGGGTCATCCGTCAGCGCCTCGCGATTGCGAGCATTGGTGACGAGCGTGACCTCAAGGTCGTCCCGTTGCGATAACGCCCGCGCCAGGTTGTATCCAACCAGGGGGACGCTCGACCATGCGGGGTTGCACGCCTCCGCTGAGATCAAGATCTTGAGCTTGCTCTTT
>JAYVYS010000465.1:0-2245 GCA_043784005.1 Isosphaeraceae bacterium | reverse complement strand
ACGACGGACCCGGTTGCACACACGTTTTCGGAGGACTGAGATGGCTAGCAAGACCGGCCGACAAACAACCGACGCGGTGGAGATCCTTCGCCAGCGTTACGTGGACGGGAACCCCGAGGCGGAGGCAATGCTCGACGAGGTGCGGGCTGAGGCCGAGGTGGCCCGGAGCATCTACCGGCTCCGGACCGAGGCGGGATTGACTCAGCAGGCGCTTGCCAAACGGATCGGCACCACCGCCTCGGTCATCAGCCGACTGGAGGACGCCGACTACACCGGTCACAGCCTCGCGATGCTCCGCCGAATCGCCGCGATCTTAGGACGTCGAGTCGAGATCCGTTTCCCGGCTGTAAAAGCGGACGCATTGTCGTACCAGGGACGAATGGCTCCTGTCAAAACACACCCAGTTCTCACAGAGACTTTAGATTCAACTCATAAGTTGAAGAGCGCCGTAAACTCCACGAAGGAGAAAGAGACAAAGGTCAAAGGATCCACGACAAGGAGCGGTCGTCGTTCGTCATCGAAGGCGGGCCCGTCATCAAAATGACTCGAGTTCAAAGAATGCGATGACAACGACGAAGGCAACAGATGAGGTAACCGACGTGGAGTCGAGGTGATATCTCAGGGTCGGAAATGTTGATCTAATCGTTTCCGGTCCGCCCCCGACGGTTGAAGATAAAACCCGTTACCGTCGCTCACTTGTTGCAGGACAGGGGAGGGTGGAGGACCGTTTCGACTCTTGACGGTTTTCAATTTGAAAACTAAACTCTGCTTGTGTTCGCTCTTTGGTGTCGGGGGAGCGATCGGTGCATATCATCTCGAAGAAGCGATTGGTGGCGGCGGGGCGGAAACACCCGGACGCTTTGGCCCCGCTGATGCGCTGGTACCGCGTGACCAAAAAGGCCCTGTGGAACGACGTCCACGAAGCCAGGGCCGATTTTCCTCATGCCGATCCCGTGGACAAGTTCACCGTCTTCAACATCAAGAAGAACGAATATAGGCTCATCACCGTCGTCCACTACAACCGGTTCAAGGTCTACGTCCGGGTCGTATTGACTCACGAGGAATATGACAAGGGCAAGTGGAAGGACGGCTGAGGGATGACGCGATGGGGATGAGGATCACGCGGCAATCCAGGGCGAAGGAACGCGGCGCCAAGAACCGGGGGAACGTTTCCCCGGCCGATCATGTGGAGGAGAAGATGGCTCCTGTTTCGAAGTCCGGAAGGAAACCCAAGGCCGGTATCGCCACCCTTGGCGGCACGGACCGGGCCTATCTGGCCCTGATCCGGCGATTCCCGCTACGGCCGATCCGGAGCGACGCCGAGTTGGATGCGGCGTCCGAGGTCGTCGACGACCTTACGGACCGGGACGACCTGTCGTCGGCCGAGTCCGATTACCTCGACGTGCTCGGCGACCTCGTCGAAAAATACGAAGACAAGCACGTGGAGATGCCTCACGTCAGCGACGCTGCGATGCTCCGTTCCTTGATGGACGAAACGGGCGTCAAACAGGCCGACGTCGTCCGGGGGACGGGCATCAGCAAGACGGTCCTGTCACTCGTCCTGAACGGCAAACGCGACCTGACCAGGGAGCACCTCGGGCTACTGTCGAAGTATTTCGGCGTGAACCCGTCCTCGTTCCTGGGCCCGGTTTGATCGTACATCGCTCCCGTGGATTATTGGTGAGGCTCGTCCCAGGGTATGAGTTCCGGTTCGACGGATCCGAAAGGGTCGACCTTGACGGCTCAGTACAGAAGTAGGTTGCAAGCGGAGTCATGACGGTCGGCGGCGGGTTCTGGGCGGATCGTCTCGGCGTTGTTCTCGGCGACCACCGGCCAGACGACGGTCGGCGCCGCGGAGGCCCACTCCAGGACGAGGTTATGCATCAGGACCCTCGGGATTGTGAAGTTCGACGCTATCTGCCACGGTTTCCTCGACAGCGAATATCACTAAAAATAAGCTCACAATCGATAAAGATAGTATAATTCATGTGTAAATTACATAATGCCCATTATCGGACGTTGCGGCTGCCGCTTGAAAACAGGGCAAATTCCCCTCCCACGGCTTCGCAAGACGACCTGATACGGTTCCCAGAAATTTTTCGCACAGGTGTTCCACTGTCTTCGCGAGTTAGGCAAGATCAGGGGCTCCAAGCCGAACAATGGAGTCCGCGTCATGCATGTCCACGACCACCTCCCCCTTGAGAAGTTGCAACTCCTGGCCAAATCGATCACCGAGAAACGGGTC
>JAYVYS010000464.1:0-8260 GCA_043784005.1 Isosphaeraceae bacterium | reverse complement strand
CCCAGCATCGCCGCCGCGACCCGGAGAATCGTAATGCACCCAATCGAGGGACTCCGTCGGATGATGGACAGGATCTGAAGAGAACCGAACAGCCCTGGGTGGCGGCCTCACGACGATTTACGCAAAGCGCTTTCCACGATATTAAGTCGTCGAGTGTGTTTTAGGGAATGCAAAGCACGCGTCAGGAGGGCCGGGTCGATGCGCAGGATCTTATTCGAGGTCCCAGGGCTCGGGTACAAGGTTGCGGGTTTCAGTTTCGCGCTCGCGATCGCTTGCCTCGGGGCACTCTGGCTCTCAGGGTGGAGGGCCAAGCGCGAGCGGATCGACCCGGATTACATTTATGATCTGAGTATCTGGCTGATCACCGGTGGATTCATCGGCGCTCGCGCGTTTTTCCTCATGACTCATCCCGGCAACGTTCACTCCTTCCTCGACGTCTTCAAAATCTGGCAGGGCGGAATCGTTTTCTACGGGTGCATCATCGGCGGCCTGATCGGTTCATTTGCCCACTGGTTTCGAAAGCCGATCCCATTCCTGGCGATGGCCGATGTGGTGGCACCTTCGCTGGCCTTGGGGGCGGCAGTCGGGAGAGTCGGCTGCTACCTCAATGGCTGCTGCTGGGGCGGTTTGTCCTCGCTCCCCTGGGCGGTGCGATTTCCTCGCGATTCGTTCCCTTGGATTCCCCAGTTGGCGACCCACCTGATCTCACCGTCCTCGGCACAATCTCTGCCGATTCACCCGACTCAGCTTTATTCAGCCTTCGATGGCTTGATCATCCTCGCCCTTTTGACGGCCTACTTTGCTTTTCGAAAACGTGATGGAGAAATCATGGCGGAACTCATGCTGACTTATCCTGTGACACGCTTTTTGAACGAGGCCCTTCGAAGCGACGAACCGCCCGTTTTCGCGGGAATGACGATGTCGTAACTTCTCAGTGTCGGGATCTTCCTCGCGGGACTCGCGGTCTGGAAATTCCTCGCGCGACGACCAGCCGGACGATTTCGGGATACCGTTGATGCCGAGGTCGAGGACGCCGAGGTTGCCGCGCCGATCGTCGGCTCAATGCCTCGTCGGCAAACGTCAGCTCGACTTCTCATTCCATTGCTGATCGCATCTGGGTCGCAGCGCCAAACCGCGCAGGGCGGCGCTGAGCCGCCCGTCGCCTGTCGCGTCCAAGACCGTAGGAAAGTCGAATTGTTTGCGAGAAGCCGAGAGGCCCGCATAAGCGTCACCTTTGTAGGTGTAATGTTTGTTCACTACGAAATCGCGTTAAATCGACCTAACTTCCTACTTGATTTTCGCTTGCGATCTAGCTGCGGCAAATCGCAACGGACCGCCGACAAGCGAGATAGTCATAGACGAAAAATCCTAAATCACCCATATCATCTAGCTTGAAGTAGGCGTCTTGGGAACTGATGGGGTTTCCCTCTTGACGGTTGCAGGCGGCTGTGGGAGCCGGATTTCCGACCTACTTTCGTGACGCTTACCCCGAAAGGCCCGATGCTCGCGAATCCTATCGCTTTTTGCCTGGACGAGGGTGGAGGAATCTTCGTCGCGGAGGAGTGCGGACTTCACCGAGAATCGCTCGCGCGCGTTCATTGTTCAAGCTGCTATAGCATCGCAATCCCTTGGTTCGTGGTCCGGCGGCCAAGGCTCTGGGCGGCTCGCCCGGACGGGAAGCCGATCAATTGCGTTCACTCTTGAAAGATGGCGACGCATAGGTGCGTTTTCACGCGGCGATGTCACTCAGAAAGGTGCATGCTTTCCGTTCCTGGGAGGCGATCGTCGCACTGATCCGCGAGAATACTGATCGCGATCCTTTTTACGTTCGGATCGAGGCCCTGCGGTTTTTAGCGAAACATCACGATGATCTCTTCGGCGAGGCGCTCTCCAAAGCACTCTCCAGCGACCTTGGTAACCTTCGTGCCGAGGCTCGAGCATATCTTGCCGACGTGGACCCCGAATTCGACGTCGAGCTGATTCATCGCCTGCGCGACGACCCCGAACCGCCCTTCTTGAAAAGACAAAAGGGCCTCGTCACCTTCCCGGCCTTCAAGAGCCCGAAGGCCGACATTGCAGTCGCGGACATGCTGGATCGGATGATCGACGGCAAGGTCGCGTTCGAGATCCAACTCGGGCCCACGGGCCCAGCCGCCACCCGAAGAACTTTCCGAGTAAGGCGCGTCATCGGCAGGCTCGAAACGAAACACGCCGGTGATGGATCGATGGCTCAATTTCAGCCTTGCCTGGGGAAGGGAGTGACCCCGCACGCGGTCGCTTCGTCTCTTCCGAGCGGCCGCTAGGCCAGTGCATCTGTGGTCACAACCTCTCCGGAAACGGCTGGACGACAGGCCGCGACTTGACCGGAATTGCCACTAAAAGCCTGATTTGAGCACGAGGCGACGATCGCGTTCGCAACCGTTCGCGTCGTCGCGAAATTCTGGAGGGACGGAGGATGCGTCCACGTCGCTCTCTACTTACAATAGTGAAGATTTCATTATGACCCTTCACCGCCATGACGCCTCGGACCAGGGAATTGACGCCACGCCCTTCTGAAGAATCCCACCGGGAGATTTTCCTCAATGCCGCGTAAGCTCAACCTCACCACGCCCGCCCTCCTCGTCGCCACATTCCTCGTCCCCGCCTTCGCACTCAAGGCCCAGCAGGCACCACCCGACGTCAAGGAAGCGACCAAAGACGCCGAGTCAAAAAAAACAACCGAGAACAGTCCGAAGAAATCCACCAAGTCGACCGTTGAACAGATCAAGGAAGAAGGCCTCGAACGCTCTCACGTGATGGAGACGCTCAGCCATCTCACGGACGTGATTGGTCCTCGGCTGACCAACTCTCCCGCGATGAAACGGGCAAACGAATGGACCAGAGACCAGATGAGCTCGTGGGGGATGGAAAACGCTCGACTTGAAGCTTGGGGCCCGTTCGGAAGAGGCTGGACGCTCAAGCGTTTCAGCGCCCAGGTCGTCGAGCCTCAATGCATTCCGCTGGTCGCGTATCCCAAGGCATGGTCACCCGGCACAGAGGGGACCGTCGTCGCGCCCGTCGTCCTGTTCGACCCTAAGACTAACGCCGATTACGATGCGTTTAAAGGCAAGCTCAAAGGCGCGATTGTGCTCACCTCCGCGGCCGTCGACGTTCCCGCGAGGACAGAGCCTTATGTGACCCGCATGACCGATACCGACCTGATTACCCTCGCCGATGCGAACGAAGGAAGCTCGTATCTGTTCGCCAGAGGAGGCGGAGCCCGTCGAGGGGGAGCCACGACCAAAGGCGCACCGGCACCGGCAAGTGCCTCGGCGACGTCGACCACACCGGCTTCGTCGACCACACCGGCGGGCGGCCCCGCGACACGTACGCCCGGCGAGATCCCCACCGGAATGCGTGAGCGTCTCGAAGCGATGAGCAAGCGCTCCAAATTTCTGTTGGAGGAGGGCGCGGCGGCTGTGCTCGAACCGAGTACCCAAGGCGATGGTGGAACCCTATTCGTCGCTCAGGCCTTCGTACCGGGGGCTTCGCCTGTGGGTGGTCTCGGAGGCGGGCGTCGCCTCTCCGCCTGGGACAAAGACGCTCCCAAATTGCTGCCTCAGATCGTGGTGACTAAGGAGCATTATAACCGGCTGGTCCGGATGGCTCAGCAAGGGGTTGCCTTCAAAATCGCCCTCGACCTCGACGTGCAGTTTCATGACAAAGATCTGATGGGTTATAACACCGTCGCCGAGATCCCCGGCACCGATCTCAAAGATGAGGTGGTCATGCTCGGCGGTCACATGGATTCCTGGCATAGCGGCACAGGGGCGACTGACAACGCCGCAGGCGTCTCCGTCGCGATGGAGGCCGCCCGGATCATCAAGGTCCTTGATTTGAAGCCCAGACGGACGATCCGTGTCGCTCTCTGGTCAGGTGAAGAACAAGGATTGCTCGGGTCACGTGCTTATGTGACCAGTCACTTCGGCAAATCGCCGTCAACGGGCGGTGGGGGTGTAGCGGCTTCAACCTCCGATAACGATAAACCCAAGGGGCCGACTCCGGAGTTCGATAAGTTCTCCGCCTATTTCAACCTCGACAACGGTGGCGGCAAGATCCGAGGGATTTACCTCCAGGGGAATGAAGCCCTTAGACCGACATTTCGGACCTGGCTCCAGCCGTTCCGAGATATGGGGGCCTCAACCCTCTCGATCGCCAACACGGGGAGCACTGACCACGTTTCCTTCGACGGCATCGGGCTTCCCGCCTTTCAATTCATCCAAGACCCTGTCGATTACATGTCCCGAACCCACCACTCTAGCCAGGACCTTTACGACCGCATTCAGGCCGACGACATGAAGCAGGCCGCAGTGATCATGGCCTCATTCGTCTACAACACGGCGAATGCCGAGCAAAAGTTGCCGCGCAAGCCCGCGCGGACCGGCGAAACCGCGGCTCCGCGAAACGGAAACTGACGATGTCTCATGGTTGGTGGCCGACGTCCGAATGCGATCAAATCCGCGCGACTGGCTTTATCTCGGACGTCGGTCGTCAATCTATTGTTTTATTTTCATATGTATATGAATAAATCACAGGAAGCCGATCCCTTTCGCGACGACATCGACAAGACGACAGGTCTTCTTTTGCTGGAATTCGGAGCAAGTTGGTGCCCCAATTGCAAGGCAATCGCCCCGCTGGTCGCGGCGTTGCTCGACGAGCACCCCGATGTACGACACATCACAATCGAGGACGGCCCGGGAAAGCCCCTGGGGCGTTCTTTTGGCGTGAAGATCTGGCCGACACTCTGTTTTCTTCGCGATGGTCAGGTTATCGAGATTTTGGTGCGTCCTACGCGAAACGCGATTGAAGAAGGATTTCAATCGTTCACAAGGCAGGCTTGATTCGATAGAACCGCGCTGCGGTGCCTCCAAAGATCGAGGTATGATCGGAAGGGCTGATTGGCCCGAGTGCGTCGACAAGTGCTTCTTTGACTTCCAGATAACTTGCGGCCAGATTACAGACCGGCCAATCCGAACCGAACATGAGGCGCTCGGGTCCGAACGCATCCAGCGCGTGCTGGACATAGGGTTTCAAATCGCTCGATGTCCAGCCATCCCAGTCAGCCTCAGTGACCATGCCCGAAAGTTTGCAGTAAACGTTCGGGTGCTCGGCGGAGGCTCGGAACTGTGGGAGCCAGTCGTCGATCGCATGATCCTTGATCCGAGGTTTTGCCAAATGATCAATCACCATCGGCAACTCGGGAAAGGAATTCGCGAGCGACTCCACATGGCGTAAATGTTTGACATAAAAGAGCAAGTCAAAAGGCACGTTATACTTCTGCAAAACCCGAAGTCCGCGCGATACGTCTTCGCGAATGATAAAATTGTCGTCAGGTTCATCTTGAACGACATGTCGGACCCCGACGAATTTGGGGTGATCGATCACTTCCAAAAGCTGCCGCTCACAATCCAAACTCGCAAGGTCGACCCAACCGACAATCCCCGCGATAAAGGCATGTTGATCCGCGAGGGCGAGCGCCCAGTGGTTTTCTCGGGTGTCATGCTGGGTCTGCACTACGATCGTCCGCTGAACGCCGGCTTCGTGGATCAGCGGGATCAGATCATCCGGGAGAAAGTCGCGAGATATCGGAGCGAGCGCGAGTGCGTCCAGCCACCGATAATCGAAGGGTTGCGACCGCTGCCAGAGATGATGGTGGGCGTCGATGACCGGATGCATTCTGTCTCGCTCCCAAAAGGATCAACGAACGCGAAGCTCAATCGATCCGCACGCCGATCGAAAGTAAGATATTTGCAAATCGTTGTTGATCGGCGGTCTGGATCGTCAGGATATGATCAGGCGTTGCGACCGCTTCGTAGAAGCTCCACTTTTCGATCGGCTCGAGCGTCAGGTTGAGTCCCAGAATCTTGATTACGCCACGATACTCTTCCCAGACCGGCGGGTCTGCCGTCAACGCATAAGGTCCGCTCGATTCATACATCATGGTGTTGACGGCATCAATGGGTATAGCGGAGAGAATCGCCTCAAGGACTTGTGTACACGTCACCACGCCTGGCATCAGGTTCAAAGAGACCAGTTCGGCATTGGGTCCTTTTTTGGACGATGCGGGGTAATTGCCATCCGCGATCAAGATCCGTCCGTGATGGCCCGCGCGGCCGATAATTTCGTTGATCTTGGGATGAATCAGTCGGTGCTTGAGCATCGCCATTGTCCTGGAGGATCAAGGTTGCGAGGTGTTAAAGAAATAGCGATGAAATGCCATTATCGTGGCTTTCGCGGCATTATCTGAATCAGGGTAGGGGAGCGCCTCGGCCGAGACGTAGCCCTCATACCCGATCGCCTGGAGTGCCCGTGCGATGGGCATGAAATCGATGTGGCCTGATCCTGCGGGTCGACGATTGGAGTCCACCAAATGCACGTGCCCGATCTGTCCGGTACCGGCTCGGATCGCTTCCGCGATATCGCGTTCTTCGATATTCATGTGGAAGATATCAGCAAGAAGCTTGACATTCTTGGTCGTAAGCTCTCGAAGTAACGCGACACCCACTTCGATCGTGTTCACGAGGTTGGTCTCGTAGCGGTTGAGCGGCTCATAAATCAAGGGAACGCGCCACCTCGACGCATGTTCGCCCAGGTCTTCGAGCGATTCGGAGAGATAACCGAGGGCCGTCGACTTATCGACGCCATCCCCGTGTTTTCCTTGCATCGAGCCGATGATCGCGGGAGCTTCGAGGGCGCCCGCAACATCAATCATCGCACGGATGAACTCACGCGCTTGTGCCCGGTGCGCCGCCTCGGGCAAGCACAGGTGAAGTCGACCACGTAGCCAACCAGCCCCGGTCCCCATCGCGGCAAGCGTGAGGCCGTTGTCGGACAGTAAAGTTCTGACGTGTTCTATATCGACCGAGTCGGGTGAGGGCGGAAAGATCTCGACGGCGTCAAAGCCCAACGATTTCGCCTTTTTCAAAGCGCATGGAAGATCGTCCCAGAAGACGAATGGACCGCCCCTTGCCTCGGTGACAAGGCTGATGGTAACGCTTGATCGAATAGGCATAGCTTTGATCTCATACTCTTTGCTGGATCGACTCGTTGTCAAAGCCGCATCGCGGTGAAACCGCCGTCTACATAATATGAGGCCCCGGTGATAAAACTGCCGGCGGTCCCAGAGAGGAGCAGCAGGGTGGCACCAACCAGTTCCGTGGGCTCCCCGAAACGCGCCATCGGAGTTTGCGCCATGATCTTCGCTACGCGTTGGGAATCGAGAATCTTGCGGTTCTGTTCGGCAGGGAAAAAGCCCGGGCAAAGCGAATTGACCCGAACGTGTTTCGGTGCGAGTTCACGCGCGACATTCTGCGTCAGATTCACGACGGCGGCTTTTGAAGCCGAATAAGCAAAGACCCTCGATAGCGGCAAATGGGCTGAGACACTCGCGATATTCAATATCGCACCTCCGCCAGACTCGGCCATCTTCCGACCGAAGATCTGGCAACCCCAATGCACGGCTTTGAGGTTACTGTCAAAAACGCGATCCCAGTCTTCATCCTTGACATCAAGATAAGGCGTCGCGCTGTTCACTCCGGCGCCATTGATGAGCATATCGACACGACCTTGCATCGCGAGCACGGTGTTGAGTAAGTCCTCAATGGATTGCCGCTCCATCACATCAACCGGGGCAAATGCCGCCTTTCCCCCTGCCGACTCAATTGCCTTGACTCGCTCATCGCCACGCTCCGCGTCGCGCCCGGCGACCACGACCGTGGCACCGGCTTTGGCCAAGCCTTCCGCCAAGGCCCCTCCAAGCACCCCAGTGCCCCCGACAACCACCGCGACCTGTCCCTTCATCCCGAACAATCCTTCTAAAAAACTTGCAGACATTCCGATTTCCTTTAATGCACTGATCGTGATTTCAGATTTATTGGAACTCCGCGATCCAATCCTCACATGCCCGCTCTCAGCGCCTCCAAATGCCTTCCGAAATGGTCGGTCAGCGCTTCGGTGTACGTCTCAGGGTGAGCCTTCAGGACTTGCCGAACCGCTGGACCGAACTCAGGATGCGTCAGCACCGAGCCGAACGTACAGTGGAGGATCTGCCGCCCCGGTTGGGTGAACCCTCGACCGTTGGGCACATCCTCCCAGCACTCCAGATAGAGCCTCTCCAACTCCTTGTCACTGGCGATCGCTGTCTCGGGAGGCGTTCCGGGCAAAGTCTTGTATGGGAAACCGGAGCCGGGATCTCGCCAGACGCTTGCGTTGGCGACCCGCT
>JAYVYS010000463.1:0-5851 GCA_043784005.1 Isosphaeraceae bacterium | reverse complement strand
GTGCCTGCCCGGTTTCTCGCATTCGACAAGACGAGCGATGCGATTCCAGCGGTTCGCGTCCATACTGGCCTCGGGCCAGCCGGCGCGTCGCCAGGCGCGACGAATCAGCTCGGCGCGAACGAACAAAGGTGCCGCCGACAAGGGCGCTCGCAGAAAGACCGCGTCGCCAGGCAAGGCCAAGGCACGCTCCGTGTCGGAGAGTTGTTGCTCGACGGCCCGTGCCGATCCCGCGGCAAGTCGGCTGAGGCGGACGAGGGCTTTGGTGATTTTCGGGTTGTACTCCGCCGCGATCCTGGGCAACAAATCGTGCCGCAGCCTCGCGCGGGTCCGAGTCGTGTCGGCGTTGCTGGCATCTTCACAGAACGGCTGCGCAAGCGAACGTAACTCCTTACGAAGCGCACTGCGCGAGACGTTCAACAAGGGCCGGGCCAGGGTGATACCAGCGTCGTGGACTCGCAACGCCGGAATGCCCGCGAGACCATGAATCCCCGTGCCTCGAACGATGCGATGCAGCACCGTTTCCGCCTGATCGTCTTGGGTGTGTCCCAAGGCCACGACGTTTGCCTCGCGGGCGCGGGCCGTCTCGACCAGGAAGGCGTGACGTGCTGCGCGGGCGTCACTTTCGAAATGGCCCGGGCGGGTGGGTTTCCAGTGGCCGAGGTCGAACGGAATTTCGAGCACTCCAGCCAGATCGGCCACGAACGCGGCATCAAGGTTTGAGTCGGAGCCGCGAGCGCCGTGGTTCAGGTGGGCGACGGAGAGCGTTAGACCGAGCGTGTGCGCGACCGGGAGGAGAACCCGAAGCAGGCCGACGCTATCGCTTCCTCCCGAGACCGCGACGACCCAGCGTGTCCCCAAGCCCGAGGCCAGCCAGCGCCTGACACGGCGTTCAACATGTTCGGAAACCATGGAAGGCACGAGATACTTGCTCGCGTAACGGGGTGTCGATCCTTTGGAGTGCGCGGAGCTTGCTCCCGCTTTCCAAAATGTGTGCAAGAAGTCGGGCTCCATCTTACGTCGCGAAGTCCGCCGCTGTCACGGGACGTCGTCCTCGTTAAAATGGTCGACATGAACGCCGAATTATCGAAGCTCTTGCGTTGCCCGAAGTGTCGGGCCGGTCTTGAACCCAAGGATTCGCCGCCGACATTACGGTGCGAGGCCTGTGGCGCGTCGTTCGCGATCGAAAAGGGAGTGCCCCGGCTCGCGGGCGAACCCTATGTCGAGAGCTTTGGGCGGCAGTGGAACCGCTATGATGTGGCGCGCGACGACGAAGACCTCGCCACATTCGCCGTCAAGACCGGTGTCGACGCGCGCACGCTCGGCGGCAAGCTCGTTCTCGATGCGGGCTGCGGGGGCGGTCGCTATTCCAGGCTCGTCGGAAAGGCGGGCGCGAAGGTCGTCGGGGTCGACCTCAGCTCGGCCGTCGACAAAGCGGCCGCGTTATGCGCGGATCTTCCCGATGTGCTGATCGCCCAGGCCGACCTGCTCGACCTGCCGCTCGCTCCCGCGGCGTTCGACCTTGTTTTCTCGATCGGCGTGTTGCACCACAGCCCAAACCCTCGCCGCGCGTTCACGCAAGTCGCCGCGCGGGTCAAGCCGGGAGGTCGGCTCGCGATCTGGCTCTATCGCAAAAACACGCCGCCCCAGGAGTGGCTGAATTCGGCGCTTCGGACCGTCTCATCGCGTGTCCCCGCACGTGCGCTCGAAGCCTTTTCGCTCGGCCTCGGCGTGGTCGGCAGCGTCCCTGTGTTGAACAAGTCGCTTAACAAGGTCGCCAACTTTTCGAACCACCCCGACTGGACCTTGCGCGTCTGCGACAACTTCGACTGGTATGCACCCAAGTATCAATCTCACCACACCGTCGAAGAGCTGAAAGGCTGGTTCCGCGAAGAACGATTCACCGACCTGATCGAACTCGTTCCCGCGAAGTCGGGACGTGTGTATGACTGGGCATACCAGCACGATTTGATTATCGGGAGTGGTGTGAACGTGACCGGAATAAGACATCCTTGAAAGCCATCGTCATCCCGCGGCACTTCGTCTGTGTGGCACCCCGACGGTGGTTGTTGGCGTGGTGACCATGCGGCTACGGGGGTTCGAAGGAGCCTGTCCGCAGACGGCGGCCTCGAAAAGAGAATAGGGACAGGGTTCGTCAAATTCGAGCCGCACCGCGCATTGGCCATGGCCGGTCCGGCTCACTTCTTTCACGTGACCCCGGATGATCGCCTTTTCACCAGGCGTTTCAAGAAAGACCCAGAGCGGGCGGTTGATCGGAGGTTCGGCGTCGAGAAAGATCTGAGCCCCGCCCCGGCTGAGATTCACCAGCAGGGCGTCTTTCATGAAGAACTGCCGCCAGCCTTTCCAGCCGACCCAGGCGAGACATTCCACCTTTTCATGGCGGTCGGATTCGCGACGGTCAAGCTCGGGCATAGGGGCGATGATCGCCCGCTTCGCCTGGCTTCCCCAGGCGCTGAAGGCCTTCAAGAGACTACCACGACCTGGCCCCAGGTCCGAGCGCGAAGGGTTCCCCGGATCGACCCGCATCCACTTGCGCGTGCTTGGTGACACGGGATCATCTCCCATCGAAGGATTCAGGTTTGACTCGGTCGTTTTTTTTTGCATGGCTTGATCGCTCCCGAACCCTGGCCTTCGATCCGTTGGTTTTCTCGACACCTGGCTCTGGAATCCGATTTCGCCTTCAAACCTTCTCAAAGAATTCTAGGCCACGGATGCGTCTCCGTCGCAAAATTCTTGGATACGGACTGTCCCCCATCACATCGCTTCATTATAAAGCCGGATTTCGCATGGATTACCGCCAGGTTTTTCCGTCGCGAATCCCGATTTGAACGACACGGGTCGACTGATCGACATCTTCAAGAGTTTTGATTGCAAATGGTGCGCCATCGGCCGGCCCCGCAAGCGTAATCCATTGAGAGAGTCGCATATCGGCAACATCCCCCAGGGAAAGCCGTGATCGGATGGCTTCCGCAGTCGCCATGCTGAGGGACCAGGCTCCGAGATGATCGAGATGGCAGGGATCGGAAAAGCCCGTCGGACCGTTGAGCACATGATTGGGATCAAGCACGATCAGGCCGGGAAATTCGGATTGAAGCCCCTGAATGGTGCGAAGATAAGCCGCTTCGAGCCCGGAGCTTTGTCGAAAGGCGCGAAGCCCCGGCGCGTTTGTGGGAAGGAGCCAGAAGACGGCGATCCCTCGCGCATCCGCCTGCGCAAGCAGCTTGCGAAGCGAATCGAGGTGCTCGGCCTTTGCCCGCCACAACTTGCCTGTTTTGTTCAAGGCCGCGCCGGGCTCTCCCGGTGGAGGAAGTGATTCATCCAAGAATGCATGATTAATAGGAAGAGCCTGCGCACCCGCGTTGAGACGCCAGTTTCGCCGATATCCTTGCGCCTTGATCGACGCCACGTCGGGTTGCCCGGTCGCCAGCGAGACGAGCGCGGCGCGGATTTCCTCGCGCCTCCGGAGCGAAGGCAAGAGCGAGTGCATCAGCAGCGGCGCGACGAAGGCGAAATCGCGGTTCGACCAGAGCATCCGCATGCATCCACTTGTCCCAAGCAAGTCGGGCCACTGGCGGAGATTGATCCGCGAATCCGCGCCGAGCAGGCCGGGATAGAACCCGATCACCAACGCCCGAGGCCTTGCCCCGGCGTCGATCGCCTGCCTCAGCAATGCCAGGGCGGAGGCGGGTTGACCACCGATGACGGCAAGATTGTAGGTGTGGAGGTGGACCGATTGATCGAATGCCGCGGGGATCAATCCCCCCTTGACCTGACTATCCCCCAGGAAGAGGACATCCGCCGTGATCGCTTCGCATTGGGCGGCGCGCGACGCTTCGGACCAGCTTGCGGGGATGAACGTGTCGAGATCGTTTTTGGGACCGATCGCGAACAGCTCCATCCCGGCGACAAGCGCCAGGGCGGCGAGCATTCCGACTGGATACGGGAGCGAGCCCCGTCGAGGTACCGCGCTCATCATGATGGGCTTGCCCTCCTGGCAATCGCCCGCCCTTCGTTCACAAAGGCCCCGAGTCGCATCCTTATCGATACGGTTGGCGGCGAACGTTTTTGGATGATGGGAAGGATACCGAGTCGACCCGATTTGAGAAGGGGAGTCTTGTGGGTTTGAGGTGGGCGAACTCGACTTCGTAACAGCTCGGGTCGCCCGATCGGTTCCTTGCAAAGAGTTTTTAACATGCGTAAGATGCAGCCTTACGACAAACGTCAAAACGCTAACGGGTCAATACGTCCTACGGAATGGCGGTTTTTGATCCAGCGTTTCGCGACTTACATCGGAAATAATTCACTCCGTCCCGAATGACACTAAGCTAAGGATTAAACCCTTACCAGAAAATGGCTTGCGTCGCGTCCAGAGTCGGACATTCTGAATCAATGCTGATATCTGGCTTAATCCATACGGATTGTGCCTAAGATATTTTTTCTATTATAGTTATGTGAGCTAATATGGATTCGCGATGAAATGCGCTGAAGATCTCGATCTTAAGTGTATATTGGATATTGTTTTGCGCCTTAGCTTAGTGCCATTCCACTCCGTCCCCCATGTTGCCCGGAGTTCGAGAAACGCCTCAACTAACCACCTCCGCGCGCCCACCATTCGTGGGGAAGGTTACCTTTCGACCTGTTACTTTTGAAGAGGGATGAACTATGTCTCTCCGGACTCTTGAAACCATGTCAAAGAAGAAACCAAACTCGAAATACGCCGGCATGGTCCGAATCGACGCCGGTGTATTGGATCGGGTCAACTTAGCTGCTAGCCTCATGGGAGGCACCACGGCAGCGGCCTACGTCACTGAGGTATTGCGACGTCAAACCGACCTCGACATTGCACGGGAAGCCAAGAAGCTCGCAATGCAATCGAATACCACGTCGGAGTCTTAACCCAAAAGGAACCCCCATGAACGCTCTTGTCCTACTGTCTTGTCTGTGCATGTTCGCGGCCGACCCGGTTGCCGGTGACACGAAAACCGTCCAAGCCTCGGATGGACTGGTGCCCGTGGTGAAAGAGTTGACGGACACGTCAAATTTCTACGAGGCGATAACCAGGCAAAACGTTTCCGCATTGAAGGGGATGTTTCAGAAGGATCGACTTCGTTTCCTGAAACCTGGAACGGAGGTTGAAATCGTGAACGTGATTGAAGACAAAGGCCACGTTCAGAAAATGAACTTCGCCAAAATTAAGGCCTCCGCTCTTTTATTGAGAGTCCAGGAAGACGATGTCTCGAAAGAGGTTGATTTCTATTTGGTTCCTATGCACTACCTCCGCGATACTCCTTCAAGGAAGGATCTTTTGATGCCTATCTTCTCCGTGGATATCAAGATGTCCATTCCTATCGCGGGAAGAAAACGTATTCTGTACACCGAAGATCCTTTTATCGTTGGAACCGAAGATGCCTATGGTCGTAGAGAGGTTGATAAATTCATCAAAGCTCGCGACAAAAAGGGCCTTGCTGAACTTTTTGTATCTGGACAAGCACTCAAGCTTGAAAAGATGACACCTGTTCTCATCATCGAAGCTGACGGAAAAGATGGTCCCGTCGAATGTCGAATCCTTGCCGGGCCTCACAAGGATAAGAAGCTGTTTGTTCCTCCGAACACTGCCGGGATAGCTATTCTTGAAGTCACGAAGGATAGATCTCGGAAGTAAGAATGGATAATCCGAATGGCTTATGAGGGATTCCGGGGTGGCGCCGGATGGAAAAAGGGGACGGAGAAGAATGGCACTAAGCTAAGGATTAAACCCTTACCAGAAAATGGCTTGCGTCGCGTCCAGAGTCGGACATTCTGAATCAATGCTGATATCTGGCTTAATCCATAC
>JAYVYS010000462.1:0-12760 GCA_043784005.1 Isosphaeraceae bacterium | reverse complement strand
GTGGCTTATCCCGTCACCCGCCCCGCGGAATGGATTCGTTATGACGTCAAGACGTTGGAACCGGTGACCTTCGTCGCACCCAAACATCCGTTTGTGGGTTCCGTATCACTCGTCCTGCGGGATGAGAACAACATCAGAATCGCGGCAAACTTTGTGAACGTCGTCGTCAAGCCCGAGAAACCGCTCCCCCGGGTCCAACGAACCGACGACAATGAAGCAACCCTGAGATTCGCACCCGGCGACTTCTCACGACGTCAATGGCCCGAGGGAGCGTCACGTTTGAAGGGGAAGGTTCATGGGCGCGGTGAGGGTTTTTATGAATACCGGCTCAAGATTCCCGCAGCGATCGCGAACGCCGATCCGGTCTCTTATGACCTTCGGTTCGAACTGGCATCCAAGGCGGGTGTTGAGAAGGTCGATTGGCCGTCAAAGACCAACCCGCAGGATTACCCTCAAACCGACGATCGAAAATGGCCATCGTCCGTGGCGATTTCTATGAACGGTGTTGAGATTCATCGTGAGGAACTCGCAGACGACCCAGCGGATGCACGTGGCGTACTCTCGCACCTTCAAGGGGTGGAACACGGAAGCTACGGCGAGCTGATTGAGGAGGCCGGGCCGTTGCCTAAACCGGTGATCGCCGCGATTAAAGCCGGTGAATCGTTGGTGCTTCGGATTGCCGTGCCGGAAGACGCCGCGCACGCCGGAGGCCTGAGTCTTTTCGGCGCGGAGACCGGCCAATTCCCCTTCGACCCGACGATCGTGATCCGAAGCGAGAAGGTGCTTCCCGCCGATCTTGGAGTGAAACCGGAAGACGGGATCGCGGTGAATCGTTTTGCGGATCGTCAAAGTACGCTGATCTCGACCGGGGAGCATTCTCCGACTGAATGGTCGTACACCACAACTGACCCTGGGGCGCAATGGGCTGAGGCGAGCTTCAACGACACGACGTGGAAGCGTGGCCAGGCGGGCTTCGGGACGAGTGGGACGCCGGGAATCCGGGTTAATACGCGCTGGGATACGCCCCAAATCTGGCTTCGGACGATGTCGGAAGTCCCCGCCCTCGCTTCTGAAGATACGCTGACTTTGCGGATTTATCACGACGAGGACGCCGAGATTTTTGTGAACGGAAAGCGGCTACTACAGACCCGAGGATTCCTCTCGGATTATCGCGATATCGAGCTTTCCAAAGCACAGATCGCGTTGTTCCAGCCCGGAACGAATCGCCTCGCCGTACGTTGCCGCCAAACGCGCGGAGGTCAGGGGATCGACCTTGGCTTGATACTGCAAAAGGCCCGATCGTCGGATTCGCCGCCGGGACGTTAAGACGGAAGTGGGCGAGCAGTGAGGAGTGTGTCCGGACACCGTCGCCGCCGCGCCCGAACCGAATCCGAAAGCCCATTCAAACCTGTTGTCACGATAGCATGTTATCGCGAGGCTGAAATTTATTACCGAGGCCAGTCAAGAGCCAGTGGGGGTTCACCTCGGTGATCTCGATGAAACGCAGGATTGTCTCCGCGGGAATCGTTCCTCCCGTCTCGTAGGCATGCCAGGTTCGAAAGGGAATTCGCAACGAGTCCGCAAGGATCGGACCTCCATGTTCGCCGTAGAGCTCCTCGCGGATCTCGCGTACTCTTCGCGCGAGCCCGATCTTGATCCATTCCCAATCCGACCCTCCCGGGCCTTCAGTTCTTGATTCAGGCACCAATCCCCCCTCCGGTCTGATCCCTTCGATAACCCTTTCAAGATCTTCAAGAATCACTCCACGGTTGCGTAATTAGGATGGATAATCTCGGATTTCCCACCCTCCAACTCATATTAATGCTTTATTTGGCTTGAATGAGCTGTCGGAAATTTTGCTGGCGCGTCACACAAGACGACTCTCGACGCGGGTGGGCGGACTACCCGACGTGTTGCCGATCTTTTTTGTCAGTGGGGGAGAAATTCCAAGAATTCTAAAAAAAACTCAAAAAAAAGTGTGTCGCGTCCGAAAGCAGAATTCGGTCTCACCAATATGCGAAACGACAACCGGGTGAAAATCATCGGCCCTCTTCTTCGTTTCGAGGTGAGACCTTGCTGAGCACACAAGAAGTCATCGACACATTGACCCACCGAATCGAACGTGCCTATCGGCTGAGGCGACCGGAGTGGTACGGGGGTTGTTCATCGTCGCGGATCTGGGGGACGGTAGCGACAGGACTAATCGAGGCCACTGCGGCGGATGCCTGCTTGCCAGTCGATCCCGAACTTTTTGTCGCCTCGCAATCCTTGGTCTCCACTTATCCGGACCCGTGGTCGGAATTGACCGGTGTCGAGAGTATCCGTCGTTTTCGTGACCGAGTGGAATGGATTGTCAGAGGGCTGCGCAAAGAATTGACCGATGAAGTTTGTGGCGCTGAAAAGCGAATCGCGGGAGGGCAGTCGCTCTCGAAGGTCGTTGGATCAAAGAGTCGTCGAATCTCTCCTTTGGCTCGGTACATTGTTGCTTCGCGAGCCTCGCGGCAACGACTCGCTCTTCGCCTTTTGGAAGATGCTCAGTCTCAACATCATTCTTGTCCACTCTACCGGCAGGCTTCCTCGAACTTGATTTCGGTGGAGCGTTACCCAGTTCAAGAGGGACAAGGGGGTTGGAAAGGCACGTTAGAGAAAAAAGGAACGGTCAGTCGTGCGAAAGCTCTCTGGAATTGAACTGAAGCCATTGTCGCGACTGCCATCCTTCTGCTACGAACGACTTTGAATCGAAACACGAGGTTTCTGTCCTTCTCCCCCCGGTTCGGCCCTTATCTGACGAAGGCAACCGACCGAGATGGCTCGCTTTGTCGTGAGTCGCACACAGTGCTTCGGTTGTTGTGTTCCGCTCGGAACGCAATTTGTAATTCCATGTACTTTCATTTGTTATGAAGGAAAGTCTTTCAATGACCTACGCCCGACGCTCCCATTGCTTCGTTCCGACTCCCGACGTCCTTCCCCTGCGGCTCACCCCGGGATCCGTTGAGGTCTGCCCGATGGACCCGGTCCTTATCGACTATCGATTACCCGAAAACAATCCCATTCTCGTCGACCCGATGGCACCCTTACAGAACAACCATGATTCGATGTTAATGGTGGCCGTTCTCTCTCCGTTGTAAATCGGTCCATTCAAAATCGATATTCGAGGCGGACTTCTTAATCTTTTCGTACTCGCGAGGCCGGTCCAAGTTCATCGAAAAAAGAGCCGTTTTTCCAGAGTAATCCGAACGCGAATTGGTTCGTTTGTCGCACCGTTGAACATGAAGTCAGATGGCGATCTAGGCTTTAATAGGATTACGCGCTTTATCTCGGGTGGGTTTTGTGGTTAGAATCTGAAAACACGCTGGGAGCCGATTGGACAGTAGATGTTTGCCGTGAGCCATCTAAGTAAGAACATGAAGCGTTGCCGGATTCCTCCCAGCGTTCCGGGAGGAGCAACCGATGACTCCGACTTCACCGATGGTAGCCACCGCCCTCGATCAGGATGGCTTATTCTCTCGCGCGCGAAACGGCGATGAGGACGCCTGGTCCGAGTTGTACAACAAATGTCGCCCCAAGGTTTTGAGAGTTGTCCGGCGACGACTCTCTCCGCCAATGCGGTCGCTTTACGAGTCGACCGACTTCTATAGTGATGTGATGAAGAGCCTCGCGGCAAGTGCGGACCGCCTCGACTTCGATTCCTTCGATGCCCTTGTGGCGTTCCTGGTGAAGATCGCCGAACAAAAAGTTGTTGATGAGTATCGCCGTGTAAACGCGATGAAGCGTGACGTAAAACGGCAACAGGCGTTAAATCCCTTCGATGGTGAAGGAGATCGGCCTGGTGGACTTGCCTCTGACGAACCGACCGCCAGTCAGTTTGCGGTGGCAACCGAGGCGGAAGAGCAACTTCTCGCCGGCAGAACGGTCCTTGAGCGCGAAGTAATCGTGATGAAGCATGACGGCTATTCGCCCTCGGAAATCTCCGAACGGGTTGGCTGGAGCTTGCGCACCGTCCAGCGATTCTTCAAAAATCTAAGAGACTCGTTTCTACGCTCTGAAGCGGCACGCTGACAGGCGTGATCCTCTCAGAAGTTTTCGAGCGATAACCTCCGGTGCTGGACACGTCGAGCGTTTGCTTCGACAAGACTCGCGTCAATGCGGCTCTCGTGGAGATGCACGATGAGGACTGGCTTCGATTCGGCCCGTGGGGATGGCGGACTCGACCCCTTGACGATCGCCCTTCGCCACTTTGTTGATGAGTGGCGATCCGGCGAACCGAATCTCGCACTGCACCTTGCGGCTCTGCCATCAGACCTAGCGAAGATGGCCCTGCCTTACATGATTAAAGCGGATATTCAATCGCGTTTCGCGCGCGGCGAGCCGGTGTCCGTCGTGGATTACCTGAAACGCTTTCCCTCTCTGCTCGACGAGCATGAGCGAGTGATCAGCCTCGTCTACGAGGAGTATTGCTTGCGAGAGGAAGGAGGAGACACGCCGGACACCGAAGCGTTTTGTGATCAATACGCACCTTGGAAAGATTCCCTTCTTTCCCAGCTTCGCTATCATCGAGTGATCAGTCAGGTTGTGGGTCCGACCGGTCCCCCACCCCGGTTTCCCGAACCAGGGGATCGATTCGCGGAGTTTCAGATCCGTTCCGTGATCGGGCGCGGCGGAGCGGCGCGGGTCTATTTAGCCGAGCAGACCGATATGGGAGACCGCCAGGTCGCGCTGAAGGTCTCGGCTGACCGGGGAAGCGAGCCGTCGATCCTCGGCCGGCTGGAACATTCGCATATCATTCGCGTGCTTACTTCGGCGCGCCCGCCCGAGTCGCGACTCCTCGGCCTTTGTATGGAATACATGCCCGGATTGCCATTGGACGAGGTCATCAAAGTCGTGAACCCGGCCGCTTGTCCAAGATCGGCACGTGTCTTGCGCGACGCGCTCCCTCTGGAAAAAGCGTCGTTAGCCCCTTCGTCGTCCGCACAAAATTCCACCTTTGAAAATGCCGAGGTGAAATCGCAAATCTCGGGTTGGATCGGTTTCCCCTCCCGCGGCTCTTATTCCGACGGCGTCGCTTGGGTCATCAAGACACTGGCAGGCGCGCTCGCTTATGCTCATTCCAGAAACGTGCTTCACCTCGACGTGAAGCCAGCCAACATTCTCCTCACCGCCAAGGGAGGACCGCAACTCCTTGACTTCAACCTCTCACACGATCCCTACACCGCCGAACACGCCGATGCCGCGCTTCGAGGGGGCACGCTTCCCTATATGGCTCCCGAGCAACTCGAAGCGTTTCTCGATCCCGCGCTTTGGGGACTGGTGACCCCGGCGGCCGACATCTACTCGCTCGGCCTCCTCGCCTCGGAACTGATGACAGGAAGGCAGCCCGAGGCACACGACCCCAAGCTGCCGAGAGCCCGAGCGATTCGAGGGCTTCTGGATCAGCGACGTGATCTCCAGCTCAATCTGCGACGAGACAACCCGAGCGTTCCACAGGCTCTAGAGGCGATCCTCAGCCGTTGCGTTGCGTTCCAACCGGCCGACCGTTATCGCTCCGCGAACGAACTCACCGAAGATCTCGGCCTGTTTCTTCAGCGTCGGCCCTTGAAGCACTCTGTGAATCCCTCCGCACGCGAGCGTGCGAGTTTCTGGTTGAGACGAAACCTCATCGCCGTCATGGTTACTCTGGGACTGGCAATCGGTGCGGCGACCCTCGTACAGATGATGCATCGGGGCCAAGCCGTGGACGCGGCCATCACGAACTACGAGATGAATCTCAATACTGAAGCTCACCGCGCCTTCGAAGCTCTGGGCGGCCCGACGGGCTCTCCACTTGTCCGCTTTTACTTCGCCGCGACCCAGGCCCGAGACGGCCATGAGCTCGCCGTTCTAGGACCGATGGGCGAATTGCTCCGGTCCGAGAGTGATTCGAATGCGCTCGTCTCATGGGGAAAAGATCATTCTGGCTTTCCCGGCCATCTCGAAGATCTTTCAACCATCTTGCTTGGGGCTGCGGATCAAAAGGAAACGCCCGCCGATTTCAAACCCATCTTAATTGATCAGGGGGAGGCCCTGGCGAAGCTCGCGCTCAGGATCGATCCCAGGCGCGACCTCGCTCGGACTGACCTCGCGACCGTGGAAGAAAAGCGGGGAAACTTTACGCGGGCCTATGAAATATTGAGTAGCCTTGTCGCGGAAGTCGAGTCGGGCACGTCCCCTGATGCCCGCGCCAAGCACTGGTCGCATCGTCTGACGCGAGCCCGAAGCAGTACCCGCATCGCGCGGTCTCTTTCTTCACTCGCCAAGCCCGACGCGACCCAACTCGACGAGGCCGAGGCCTACGCCAACGCCACCTTCAAAGATCTCGATCTCCTGATGAAACGGTACGGGCCATTGATTGAGCGATTGGCCTTCAAGCTTGACTACCTCCGAATTGAAGCGTTACTAGCACTCTCCGAGATCGCTCAGCATCGCGGTCATCACGAACTCTCGGTGGATTTCTCTCGCAAGGCACGAGAGACCTGCGAGAAGAATTCATCTTTCGCCAAGGACAACGCTTACTTTCGAAATCTCCTCGAAAGTGTCGACAAACGTCTCATCAATGAATGATCTTTACTTTACATTGTTGGCGATGATTACCGACATGATCACGGAATGAACGATCCAGGCCACCAAACGTACGCGATTGGTACCGACAAGCGCGCGATGCACATCGGCCTGGAACCCTAGGGCCAACTTGTCATGCCGTGGCACGGAGAGCAAACCCGTCGCCACCCAGGTCACGACCACCGCGACTAATCCGGCCCATGCCAGTCCCGCTGAAGCCGCGCTGGCCTGATAAGCCAGCATCGCGCTCGCGAAGAGTTCGACGACCATCGGCACAAGCACCGTGAACGTTGTCAGTCGGACATGATCCTCGTGATAACGTTGGAACGACTCGGGATCGATCTTCGCGAAGAGCGGGTAATGAACCACCTGGACGAAGACGATCAACCCCGTCATGTACCAGGTCGAGGCGAAGGCGGCCAGAAGCATCAGTCGAGTGAACATGGTTCCTCAGAAATAACGACCAGAACTTTTGTATCCTGACGATGGTCCGTGTCCTGACCTAGACTCAAGGTAATCAGAAGAAGACTCTGGACTCGGACCCACCGAGATAAAGGACCAGCACGATGGCGCAACTCATCTCGGAGATCTGGCAGGGGCTGCGTGACGCGGGACTTCCCGAGGTCATGCTCTATCTCGATGACAATTCGGCCAGCCGTTGTCATTGGGACGAGACCACGATGATCGGCGAGGTTCGCGTCGCGCTGCTTGCCGATCAAGACCGTAAGATCGTCCGAATCTTGCCAGTGGATGCCTGCACAGGGATTGGGATCGCGAGTCCGAAGGGAGTCGATCCTTCAGGCTACAAAGGTGTCGTCAAGCTCAAGCTCGCCAAGCAGTTTGGCGGGGAGATCATTGAGGAACCGGAAGCTTTGGAGGAACCTCCGGTCGAGCAAGCACCTCCTCCAGTCGCCGTGATTCCCCCCCCTGCCCTGGCTCCCGAACCCTCGGTCGCACCCAAGGCCGACACGATCGCAAGCCGATTTGGCGTGAATATGAAAGCTCACTCTCCTGCCAACCGGGTGGGTCCGGGTTCGTACGTGACCCGATAATGCCCGCGTGCTCAAATGAGTACATCGCCCCCGTCTTGACCTTCTCCAGGCCAGCCTGATCAGGCACCTCTGGGATGAAATTTCGCGTGGACCTCGCGGAGGCGGCTCAGTTCGACCCTTGTGTAGATCTGGGTCGTCGCGATCGAAGCATGTCCGAGCATTTCCTGAACGACGCGAAGGTCCGCGCCTCCCGCGAGCAAATGGGTCGCGAAACTGTGCCGAAGCGTATGCGGGCTAATCGTCACATTCAATCCGGCCGTCGCGGAATGAACCTTCACAATTCGCCAGAGCCCGACTCGACTCATCGGTCGACCTGTATTTGAGACGAAAATCGTGGTTGTCTCGTGTCGTCGAGAAATCAGCTTTGGTCGGTCGAGTAAGTACACGCGTAATGACTCACAGGCCCGAGAGCCGAGGGGAACCACACGTTCCTTGTCTCCCTTGCCGACGCATCGGGCCTCGCCCGAGGTCAGGTCGATATCCCCGGGCCGCAATCCGACGACCTCCGAAGCTCGACATCCGGAAGCGTAAAGCGTTTCCAGGGCCGCCCGATCGCGTCGCCCAAGAGGTGTCTCAGGGTCGGGGGCGCTCAGCAACTTATCCACGGAGAGCGGGCTTAATACGGTCGGTAAACGATCCCAAACCGCAGGCGAGACGAGAAGTTTGGCGATGTTCTCGTTAAGTTTTCCTTCATAAACCAAATACCGAAAGAACGTCGAAAGACTTGCGATATGCCGTCCAATACTGTTGGGAGCGAGTCCTCGTGTCGCCAAATATTCCACATAACCGGACAGTCTTGAAATATTGAGCCGGGCGATCGGACCCGGCGCATGGACTTTTCGCCATCGAACGAACTTCGCCACGTCAGATCGGTACGCCGCTAACGTGTTGTGAGAGACCCCACACTCGGCCATCAGGTAATGCAAGAAAGGGCCGAGCGGATCACTCTCCCGATCAGGACGGACGGACTCAGTAACTTGGGACATCAGCCGCGGACCTCTGTTAGCTCAGACCAAATCGATCTTGATACCGTCGAGATCGGACGGTAATGATCCGCGGCTTGAGACCGTCGATGCTTCCGAGCGAAACCGTGTGATTCTCAAGCGCCGGTCGAGAGGAAATCCTCGACACGATGTTCGACCGCCGCGGCGCGGAGTTTCTCAAGAGCACGGTCCTGAATCTGGCGGATTCGCTCCTTCGATACCGACAAGACCTTCCCAACCTGGCTGAGTGAGAGCTTTGCTTTTCCTCCGAGACCGAAACGAAGGGCCAAAACTTCTTGCTCGCGTGGACGAAGCGCGTTCATGAGTTTGCCAACGGTTTCGTCCATGTCGACCACGTCGGTTTGATCACCCTCAGGGTCACTCATCATTTGAAGCAGGCTGAAGCTTGTGTCACCGTCAAAGGTGGCATCGAGAGAGATCGTGGGGCGGGTCGCCGTATGAATGCGGTGGATCATCTCAGCGGAACCGGCACCCGGAGCTTCCGGATTACCGGCGATGAATGAAGGAGATTCACCGCGATCCAACTCATCTTGATTCTGAGCAAGCTGACGAAGGTGTCTCGGGCTGAGTCGCACTGGATAGGCTCCCGAGGCCACGGCCCGTTGCATGGACTGGCGAATCCACCAGGTCGCGTAGGTCGCGAGCTTGGTTTCGTGGTTCAAGTCGAACCGATCGATCGCCTCTAACAGTCCACAGAATCCCTCTTGAAGGAGATCGGAGTAGGAAATTCCTCGATCACGAAATCGCTTGGCGACATGGGCCACAAGTCTCATGTTGGCCAGCGCGAGTTTTCCGCGTAGCTCACTGTAACGTCGAAAGACGGCCCCCAGACTAGCCTCGGCGGCATGGTCGCCCGCATAGAAAGCGGCGATGTATTGCGCAAGATCTTGAGGGTCTTCGGAGCTTGCGGGAAAATCGGCGACCTTCACGTTTGCCAGAGCTTCGGAAAGTTTCCGTTTGCAGTCCGCGAGCAAACGCAGCAACTCGCGCTCCTCCTGAGAACTCAGGACGCGGGTGTCCTCGCTGTCGAGGCTTGAAAACCCGTCTGTGTCGAGTCCTTGGCGAAAGTTACGCATGGTAATTCCCTTGGTAAAGGTTCAGTCGTTACGAGGTAGTGTCACGGATGTTGGATCAATCTCACGAGGAAGTCTGAGGAGGCTGGGGCCAACCCGCGTCGGTTCCAGTCGCCTGGCGAACTCCGCCAGATGGGCCATTCGTTCACCAAAGCTGGCGTAAACCAGCCGAGCACGTAAATCGGGGCCAAGAGCACGTCCCCCGAGCACCACGGCCACGTCTTGGGACGCAACGCTCTCAAAAAAATCGATGTAGTCGCGAGCAAACTTTTCCTCGTCTTCCAGATGACTGACCGACAAAAAAACAAGCCGAGGACGATACTCACCAACAGCGGCGGCTAGCGATCGCAATGGAAGATTCACACCGAGGTTACGCACATTCCAGCCACATTCGCGGAGAACCAAATCACCGAGCTGAAGTGGAAGTTGGTACGGATCTGATTCAGGAGTCGCACCGAGAGCGACTGCTGCCGATCGTTGCGAAAATCGCGACCCCAGATCATTCAGTTCCGCGAGGATCATGGATAAAAGCTGAGATGCTTGATGTTCGTGGTACACATCGATCACGCCGACCATCCATCGCTGACCTAACCGTTCCATCGCCGGACGGATTAACTGGTCGGCCAAAAACACCGCGCCACCAGGCCCTTCGAGGGCGCGTCGGAGCAATGCGCGTGCCTGGATCGCATCGCCGCGCTGGAGAATATCGGTCAACTCATCCAGCATGTCGTCACGGGTGACAGACAAGGAACCTGGGTTGGCAACGGGCGAATCGGGATTGCCGAGCGATTCAAGGCCCGCCTCAGACAACCCTTGACGCCTGACAAACTTGAGCGCCTCGGACAATGGAATCAATCGATGCTTTCCAACTGTCCGTTTCGCTTCGATCTCCCCGGAGTCGACCCAGCGCTTGATCGTGCTGGCGCTGACATTCAGGGCCTTTGCCACTTGCCGGGTTTTCAGGAGGCGATCGCGAAAGGACATAAACCACTCACCGGTTCCATTGATCGCTTTGAACGATTTCATCGTATCCCGGAGTGTCCGCGAAGAAAAGGTATTGTCTAAGTAATTTGCGAAATAAACTAGAATATCGTCCAATACTTAGACAGATTCGAACGGTCTTCTCAGGCGACTCATGGACGATTTTGATCGATACCCGAACGGTTTGACCCCTTTCGTTTCTGATGAATGGAATGCTTTCGAGAGAATTCGAAGCCCATTTGCTCAGGGCGAATCAACGAAAAGCGGGAGTTCTGATGGAGATTGTCGCGAACGCTTGCTAGGTTAGGGGCGACGACGGAGGGAGCAGGATTGTTTCTCAAGAGAGGCGGACCGAGATGGCTGCGGGATATGACCGCGATCAGCTGATCGGATTACTGAAACGGGACGCTCTGCGAATGGGATCGTTCACGTTGGCGAGCGGTCGAAACTCGCACTATTACGTCGATGGGAGAAAGGTCACGCTCTCAGCCGAAGGAGCGGCGTTGATTGGGGCAGGTATTTTGGAGCAGCTCGCAGATCTTCCCACTCTCTCCGCGATCGGCGGATTGACGATGGGTGCCGATCCGATCGTAGGGGCGACACTCGCGGTCGCGGGAATCAAGGGAAGCCATTTGCGCGGTTTTCTGGTGCGCAAGGAGGCGAAAGGGCATGGGACTGGTCAGCTTGTCGAAGGCCCTCTCCACTCTGGCGAAACCGTGGTGATCGTCGACGACGTGGCGACAACCGGCGGCTCGTCACTACAAGCGGTGTCGGCTGTCGAGGCGATGGGCGGAAAGGTGGCTCGCGTCATCGTCGTACTCGATCGATTGGAAGGCGCGGCCCAGGCTTTCGCGTCGCGGGGTCTTGAGTTTATCGCGTTGCTCACGATTCAAGATCTCGGCGTGGAGCCTCTCAGTTCCGACACAAACGAATCTGCGAAATCGTAACTCGTCGGGTGTGACGATCAAGGAGGACGCTCGTGGAGACGAGCCTGCACCGGCAGTTGAAGGAGCGTTTCGCTTGCGGTGGTCGTACCGAAGTGCCGTACCAGGGCTTCAGGATCGATGCGGTGACCGAAGCGGGGATGCTTGTGGAGGTCCAGTCGGGAGCGCTCGCCCCTTTGCGTAAGAAGCTCGCGAGGCTTCTCTCCGACTCTCGTATTCGTGTGATCAAGCCCATCGTTGTGGCGCGTCGCGTGGTTCGACGAGCCAGCCGCGATGGCAATGACCTCTCAGCACGTTTCAGTCCGAAAAAAGCCAGACCGTTCGATATCTTCGACGATCTCATCGGTCTGGTTCAGGTGTTTCCGCACCCGAATCTTGAAATCGAGATCGTCTCCGTCGAGATCGACGAGGTGCGCGTGCCTCGGCGACGAAGACCGGGATTTTCCGTCGAGGACCGGAGCCTTCGAAAGGTGCTGGGCTCAGTTTTTCTCAACGTGGCTGCCGATCTCTGGGAACTACTCCCCTGCCCCACCACCTGGCACCAACCTTTTACGACGCGTGATCTCTCCGAGCATCTCGAACGTCCCCACGCGTTCGCCCAGCGCGTCGCCTACTGCCTACGCCATTGTGGAGCCGCGCTCGCCATCGGAAAACGTGGAAATCTCTGTGTCTACGAGCGCTTTTTCTTTCCAGTTATAACTATAATATTCATCAGGAAAATGAAGAGAAAGCTCAAAATCCAGGATAGAATAAAAAGAATACTTTTTATAGTAAGAATTATTAAGATCTACCACACTATCTCCTGCTACCATTTCCTGAAAACAAGCAATATCCGGTTGATACTTATTGATAAGATCGATCATTTTATTATGAACCGTCTTATCTTTTCTATAATTTATCACATCAAATTGGGCTACATTCCAATCCATTATTCTGATGTGATCAGGATGTTTTTGTAATTTAAATTCAGTAGCTGTTCCGAATGGAACAATTTTGATAATGCGTTGCCAGGATAATAAAATTATTGTTACATAAAGAAGCGACCATTTTGAACCGGCAAATAACCAGAAAACAAAGAAAGCAGATAAAAGAACAAAAAAGTATAATGCAGC
>JAYVYS010000461.1:0-2235 GCA_043784005.1 Isosphaeraceae bacterium | reverse complement strand
GTCCACTCACAGCGGTTTGACGCTCACCTCTTTGAAATAGACCTGCGTCCCCTTCGCCACGTCGTCGTGGTTTTGAAGTCCGAAATATCCTTTCGCGGGACGCGGCCCGCGCTCGGGTTCATAGTCCTTTTTGCGATCGGGGATCGTCGCCGTCTCGGGGTCGAAGTCTTGGACTTTCACACCGTTCAAACTCACCTGGACGCGCTGGCCTCTCAGAGTGATCTCCATCGTGTTCCACTCTCCGACCTTGCCGGCCTCCGCCGTCGCCTTTGACATCGAGTACACAGCGCCCGTTCTGTGAAATTCATCCGTGTCGTCGCAAATCTGAACCTCATAGCCATGATGGACCGCGTACCACTCGTCCTTCGGTTTGTCGGCGATCCGGATGAACGCGCCGGAGTTCGAGCTCTTACTTGTCGTCTTGTAGACGACACGGATGATGCAATCGCCAAAGCGTTCCTTGGTGTACCAGAGAAGCCCCATACCCCCTTCCGTCCGGATCGTTTCGTTTTCGATCACCATTCTTCCAGGGCCAAGGTGCTCCCAGCCGTCAAGCGTCTTGCCGTTGAAGAGCGGACGAAAATCCGGGTTCGTTTTTTTTTCGGTTTGGGCGGACACGTGTGAAAAGGTTCCCGTGAAGACGAGGATCGCGATTGTCGAAAGTCTGAAGACATTGATTCTCATCAACCATGGCTCCCTAGTGTTATCATCGAAGCGTCAGAGTCGTTCGTTCTGTCTTCCGCCATCATCACGACAAAATCAAGAACCTTCCAGGTGCGGCGCTGTCACAGACCCGCACCGAGCTACCCCGAACGATGTGTTTCGCTGTCCTTGTCCGCCCACGCCGTCGCGTGTCATACTCAAGGAATACGGGCTCGTCGCTCGCTTGCTCTGTGAACTTGATCAAGGAGGCCGACTCATGACGAATCGTCGCTGGCAACTCCTCGTGGTCGCTCTTCTCATCGGGCTGGCGACCGCTCGCGCGGCGAATGCGGCGATCACGGCCAAGGAAGTCGAAAACGCGATCAAGAACGCGATCAAGTACCTCAAGAAAACACAAAATCCCAACGGGTCCTGGGATGATTTTCAGGGCGGGGAAACAAAGACCGGCGTAACCAGCCTGGTGACGCTCTCGCTGTTGACGGCGGGTGAACCGATCAATTCTCCGACGATCGTCAAGGCGCTGGACTACCTCCGAAACTTCAGCCCGGAGGACCTCAAAAGTACGTACGCGGTCTCTCTCCAGACGATGGTCTTCGCCGCGGCGCAGCCGGAGCGGGACACGCTCAGGGTCGCCGCCGACGTCGCCTGGCTCGAACGCGCCCAGATCCGGCCGGGCGATCGCGTGAACTGGCCGGGGTCTTGGAGTTATACCGAGTTTAAGGAAAAGAACGGCGACGGGTCGAACACCCAATATGCCCTGCTTGCTCTCAATGCCGCCGCGGAGGTCGGCGTGCCCGTCCGCCCGGAGGTCTGGACGCTGGCGCGCGCTTACTGGGAAAACTCCCAACACCGCGACGGCAGTTGGTCGTACACCCCCGCCGACAATAATTCCACGGCCAGCATGACCGTCGCGGGCGTGTCGAGCCTGATTATCACCGGCCTGAAGCGATTCCAGGGGCAAGAGTTTCTCAGCGGTGCCAAGATCGAGAATTGCGGCAAGGGCGGGTTCAATCCCAAGCTGATCGGCGGCATCGACTGGCTCTCTCGAAACTTCTACGTTGGTCAAAACTTCGGCAGCGAACAGGTCTGGAGGTATTATTACCTCTATGGACTCGAACGCGCCGGCAGGCTCACAGGCCAACGTTACTTTGGCCAGCACGACTGGTATCGCGAAGGAGCCGAAAAACTCGTTCACGAGCAGGACGAACTCGACGGCTCTTGGAAACGAGGTACGGGATTCGAGCATAATCCCGACGTCTCGACCAGCTTCGCCCTTCTCTTCCTGGCCAAGGGCCGCTCGCCGGTCCTGATCAACAAGCTTCGCCACGGCCCATCGGGCGACTGGAACAACGACACCGATGACATCCGCAATCTGGTGAATCTGGTTTCCAGGGACTGGAAAAACCTCGTAACCTGGCAGGTCGTCGATCCCAACGTGGCGACGGTGCGCGACCTGATGCAGGCCCCGATCCTCTTCTTCAACGGCCACGCCGCCCCGGAATTCAGCCTTGAGGGCAAGAAAGCGCTCCGCGACTACGTCGAGCAGGGCGGATTCATCTTCGCCGACGCCTG
>JAYVYS010000460.1:0-11035 GCA_043784005.1 Isosphaeraceae bacterium | reverse complement strand
ATCTGCCTGATTTTCTTTCTGTTGTTATTATAACCTGCATCCTGATTGGATCCTTCATTTTGTCAAATATTATAACCGGTGTACAAATCCGTAAAATGTTCTTTTTAGTAGCAATTTCTGCATTGTTATCAGGGTTGTTTATTATCATCACCCGAAAAAAGATCATTACTCATATAATGGGTTACCTGGTAATAGAAAACGGAGTATTCATTTTATCACTTTCGGCAGGTAACAAAATGCCTATGCTTGTGAATTCAGGAATAACGCTTGACATATTTGTAAGTGTACTTGTGCTGGGCGTTTTTGTAAACCGGATAGGGAACACCTTTGAGGAAATGAATGTTGATAACTTAACCAATTTAAAGGATTAGCATAAATGTTTGGTTATTACCTTATTATAGGTTTTTTGATAGGAATAGTTTCAATGCTCAACCGAAACTTTATGGTTCGCATTATTCTACTTAGCACGTTTCTGGCAATACAAACAGCCATTACTGTTTACGCGTACTTTCATCTGAATGAAATAAGTTCCGGATATTTTAAATTCGATGCTCTTGGGGTTATATTTATGTGTGTGCTTACAATATTAAGTTTTACAACTTTTTATCATAGCTTCATCTATCTTAAGCACAGGAAAGACAGCAGCCGTTCTCAAAGCATTTACTTTGCGGCACTGATCATGCTGATAATTGTAATGACTTGTGCCTATCTGGCTTCACACCTTGGGGTAATGTGGGTTTTTATTGAATTGACTACCCTGAGTGTTGCAGTGCTGATATACCATGAACGCACTCCACTTTCGCTTGAAGCAACATGGAAATATGTATTTATTTGTTCCATTGGAATAACAATAACTTTTATCGGGAGGCGGCTTGATCATGTTGGGGGGGCGAGACAGCTTTGGCGCGGGAGGTTGGATGAACACCCCCGTCGAGAAAGCGCTTCCTGTCGATATGCAGATCAAAGCCCTGAAGGTGCAAGGGCTGGGCGCGATGGCCATGATCATGCACGCCAGCGAGATCGCCGAGGGAAACTACTGGCAAAAGGTCGTGGCCAAGTCGGCGATCAATGCGCTCTCGAATTATGATTACTGCGGTGTATTGTACTGGGAAGGGCAGGAAGCCTGGCTCTTTACTCCGCGCCCCGTCGGCAGCGGTCGCGGGTCGATGCTTCGCGCGATCGACCGGATGACTCCCAGCGACATGCCCGATTTTGATCCCACCTTGCAAATGGCGAGGAGAGGGGTGATGGGCGTCAAAGATGCCATGTCACGGCATATCGTCCTTATCAGCGACGGCGACCCGTCGCCTCCGAGCGCCGCGATGATCAGTCAGCTTATCAAGGACAAGATCACGGTCACGACCGTTCTGACGGCGGCGCATGGCAATGACCCCGGCGCTGCGTTCACGATGAAGAACCTGGCCACACGAACCAAGGGCCGCTTCTATAACGTCACCAACCCGCGAGCGCTCCCTCGAATCTATCAAAAAGAAGCGCGAACCATCTCTCGCCCGTTGATCTTTGAACAGCAGACCCCCTGGGTGCCCAAGGTTAACTTCCAGAGCGAGCCGATTACGGGAATCGGCGAAGGTGTTCCCGCGATCACCGGTATTGTCCTTACGAGCCTGAAGGAAAACGAGCTTGTCGAGGCTCCAATGGTTTCCCCTCTGCCCACGGGACAGGTGAATCCCATCTTGGCACACTGGACGTATGGGCTGGGTCGGTCAGTGGCGTTTACGTCGGACGCCGGCAGGCGTTGGGCGAAAAATTGGCCGGATTGGAGCGGCTACGCGGCGTTCTGGTCGCAAATTGTGCGATGGTCGATGCGCCCCGTCGATCCGGGAAACCTGACGCTGACAGTTCGGCGCGACCAGGGACGGATCAAAGTTGTCGTCGACGCACTCGATAAAGATAATCAGTTCTTGAACTTCCTCCAGATCAGAGGCAACGTCGTCAATCCGGACCTCAAGGGCGAGTCGGTCGAGCTATCTCAAACCGCCCCGGGTAAGTATGAAGCGACGTTTGATGCCGCCGACGCCAGCGGAAACTACTTCGTGAACCTCGGGTACCGAGGGGCGGATGGAATCCAGGGGGTTATCTCCTCCGGCGTCTCGGTTCCCTATTCCGACGAATACCGCGAGTTGCGATCGAACCCGGCGACCCTTGAAACGATGGCCTCGCTGACCAAGGGAACGACCAACTTTTTCAAGATGTACCCGGACGGCCGCGCCGATCTGAAGAAGACGCTCGACGGTGTCGACCACTTTCGGCGCGACAAAGACCTGGTCAATCCCCGGTCATTCTCCGACCTCTGGCCCACGCTTCTCTGGCTCTCGGCCCTGCTTTTTCTCGCGGATGTGGCGGTTCGCAGAATCGCGCCTGACATGAATCGCATGCGAAGAGTGGTCGCCGATCAGTGGAAGAAGCTTCGGGGTCAAGAAGTCATCCCCGTCGCCGAATACATGGAGAAGCTCAAGAGTCGCAAGGCCGAGGTCGGCGAACAGATCGATCGTTCCCGTGCCGCGAACCGGTATGAAGCACCTCCGCCGGCGGCTTCCGAAGCGATCCGGTATGCCGACGAACCCTTGCTGAATCCGGACTTCGCCCGAGCCGACCCGCTTAAGGCCCCGAAGCCTCCGACCGCGACGTCAGGCCTCGCCCCCACTCCAAAGGAGGCGCAGCCCGAGAGCTATACCAATCGATTGCTCAAGGCCAAACAAAAGGTCTGGGAAGATCGTGAGAAAGACAAAGGAAGCCCCTCTTGACGTAACCCCGTCCCCATTACCCATCCATTCGTCCCGACATTTCCTGCTCCCGGTTCGACGATCGACCGCCTTTGAAAAGGACGCTGTTCATGACAACTGACCTCTCGGGAACGATGGAAACGCGATCCGAGGAATTTCGAGCCGCATACAATCAAGTGAAGATCGAGATCGCCAAGGTGATCGTTGGGCACGACGAGATTGTCGCAGGCGTTCTCACCTGTTTATTCGTGGGTGGACACGCCTTGCTCGAAGGGGTGCCCGGACTGGGCAAGACGCTCCTCGTGCGAACCTTGGCCGATGCCATTTCGCTCGACTTCAACCGAATTCAATTCACACCCGACCTGATGCCCGCCGACATTCTCGGGACCAACATCGTGATGGAAACGCCCGACGGCAGGCGGATGTTTGAGTTCCAGCGCGGGCCGATCTTCTCGCAAATCGTTCTGGCCGACGAAATCAACCGTGCCACGCCCAAGACCCAGTCGGCGCTTCTCGAAGCCATGCAAGAACACTCTGTCACCGTCGGCGGTGTCATCCATCGTCTGAAAGAGCCGTTCTTCGTGATGGCGACTCAGAATCCGATCGAACAGGAAGGAACCTATCCGCTGCCTGAGGCGCAACTCGATCGGTTCATGTTCAAACTCGTGGTGGGTTACTCGACCCGAGAAGAGCTGACAACAATCCTCGATCGGACCACCCGAGGCGAACGGCCAAAGGCGGAAAAGGTGATCGATGGCGACACGCTTTTGCGGATGCAATCGCTCGTCCGCGAAGTCATCATCGCTCCCCACGTGCAGGATTACGCGATCCGCCTGGGACTCGCGACTCACCCTCAAGGGCCATTCGCCTGTGCCGTGACAAATCAATATATTCGATGGGGAAGCAGCCCCCGAGGCGTTCAGACCCTCGTGCTGGCCGCCAAGGTGCGTGCGCTACTCGATGGCCGTTATAACGTGAGTTTTGAAGACCTCCGCCGGGTGTTTTTGCCTAGCCTGCGGCACCGTGTCCTGCTTAATTTCGAGGCCCAGGCCGAGGGAATCGTCTGCGATACCGTGCTCCTGAAGGTTCTTGACGGCGTTCCCGAAAAAGCCGACGAGAAGACCGCGGTGGCGAGGGCCGGCTGATTCGGAATTGTTGATCGCGCACCCTTGATGCTTTTCTCAGATCGCCCATGTACGACATCTATGATCCGCCCCCGGCACCGATCCCGTATTGCCCGCCCAAGGCGGAGCCGTTGCTGTTCACTCGCGGAGACGTCGCTTGCCTGGTCTTGCTCTGTACAATCCTCTGCGCCGCGGCGGCTTTGGCATGGTGGTCGGACCCGACCGTCGCCCTGATGACCTCGGTCGGCGGCTCGCTTGTGATTCTCGAAAGCTGGTTCACGGCGCTTGGCTTTCTTCAGAAGCGCCACTCATTGGGTCTGAGGGCGCGCTGGACCGTTTTCTTCGCGGCCCTTGTCCCGTGGCTCGTGGGTCTGGGAGTCGCCGCCACCTTGATGCTGGGCCTGTTCTTCGCTTCGGACTTTTTCAGCTGAGAGCATCATGCTTTGCTATCTGACCCGAGGTCTTCGGAAGATTCGCCATGACGACCACCGCCACCCCCCTGCTCGACCCCGAGTTTCTTCACAAGCTCGAACAGTTGGAGCTTGTGAGCAAGAAGATCTTCGTAGGCCGGATGAAGGGCGAGCGAAAAAGCAAGCGCAGGGGGTCTTCGGTCGAGTTCGCCGATCACCGCAATTATTCGGTGGGAGACGACCTTCGCCATATCGACTGGAACGTTTACGGCCGGCTCGACAAGCTTTTCCTGAAGCTCTTTCTCGAAGAAGAAGATCTTCATGTGTATTCTCTGCTCGATACGAGCCTCTCGATGGATTTCGGCGACCCGACTAAACTCCACTACGGAAAGCAGATCGCCGCCGCGCTCGCGTTCATCGGCCTGGTGAATCACGACCGGATCATCCTCGACAGTTACAGCGGCACGCTCACCCAAGGGATTCCCAGTGTCCGGGGTCGTTCGCAGATGTGGCGGGTCGTGCAGTATCTCGAACAGCTTCAGCCTAGCGGGTCGAGTAACCTGACCGCCGCGGCCAAGGCGTTCGCGATCAAGCATACGGGGAAAGGCGTTGTCGTGGTGATTTCTGATTTTCTGGATAAGCACGGCTACGAAGACGCCCTGCGTTACCTGCTGGCGAGAAATCTAGATATCTACGTGATCCACGTCCTGAGCCGGGAAGAAGTTGAACCCGAACTCGTGGGCGACCTTCGCTTGGTGGACGCCGAAGATGAAGACGAGGCCGAGATCAGCGTGAGTGCCCCGCTCTTGAAACGCTACAAAGAGAACTTAAACTTCTTCGTGGGCGGTCTCAAAGATTGGTGTACAAAGCGCGGGATCACCTACATCTTCACCACAAACCAGAATCCCTTCGACAAACTCGTCCTGAACTATCTTCGCGAGCGCGGGTTGGTTCGCTAAAGCCGTTTCGTCGTTCCAATCAAGAGATCGAAACATGCAGGTAACCAACCCTTATACCTTTTTCGGAGCGGCGGCGCTTGTGGTCGTCTATCTCCTTTATATGATGATTCGCAAACGTAAAGGCGAGCGTCCCGGAACGACGATCCGCGAGCCTGAACTCTGACTGATCGATCGAGTGAGAATGAGGGGTTGGGTATGAACTTTGGTAGCTTTCCATTCTCAGGCCTTCCGATCGATTTCGCCAGCCCACTTGGCCGCGTCGCCTGGGCGGTGCTTGCCGGCGTTCCTGTCGGGATCATCGCGCTCTACTTCCTCAAACTCCGACGCAGGCCCGTTCAGGTTCCCAGCACCTTGCTTTGGCGGCGCAGCCTGGAGGACCTTCATGTCAACAGCCTTTTTCAGCGGCTGCGGAGGAACTTGCTCCTCTTCCTCCAGTTATTGTTCGCCTTTCTCATCATGATCGCGCTCATGGGTCCAAGACTCAAAGGGACGACCGGCCTGGGTCAACGAGTCGTGATCGCGCTGGACAACTCGGCAAGCATGTCCGCGTCGGACGTTTTGCCGACCCGGCTCGATAGGGCGAAGGCCGAGGCGAAGAAGGTCATCGAGTCGATGGGCAACGATGATCTCGCGATGGTGATCTCGTTCGCGGATCGCGCACGGGTCGTCTCCAACTATACGAGCGACCGACGCGCCTTGCTCCGTCGCATCGAGGCCGTGACGCCCACGGAATCGACGACATCGCTGCGAGACGCGCTCCAAGTCGCCGCCGGTCTCGCCAACCCTTCCAAGCAGGTTGGCGAGGGCGTTGTGGCGTCGTCGGTCGTTACCCCGAAGCTTTATATCTATACCGATGGTGGATTCGCGGATGTCGAGGGATTCAGCCTCGGGAACCTCGAACCCGAGGTTGTTGTCATCGGGCCGCCGGTGCTCGCTCCCGCGACCCCATTGCCGACCGAAGCCCCCGCGTCCGCCGAAGTCGCTTCGATCAAGAATCGAGGGCCTTCCGACAATGTGGCGATCCTCGCGCTTCAAACGCGAAGAAATGACGATAAGCCCGACTTATATCAGGTTTTCGGCAGGGTCCATAACTTCCGAGCCGAGCCTGTTGAAACCGAAGCCAAGCTTTTCCGACACGACCCCGATCGCCCCGGCGGCGAAGGGAAACTGATCGACGCTCTCGCGCTGAAGATTGGCCCGCAAACCGAACAATCGTTCAAGTTCGACCTTCCCGGCAGCGGACTCACCGAGTTGGAGGTACGACTCGACGTCAAGGACGCCCAGGCGCTTGATAACCGCGGGTTCACGTTGATCGGGAACCCCCGAAAAGCCCAGGTTCTCTTGATCACTCCCGGCAATCGCTACTTGGTCGACACTCTTCGCACTCCGACGGCCATCGAACGGGCCGACGTGGTGGTGATCACGCCGGAACAGGCCAAAGGAGAGCCGTTCTCTCGCGACATGAGGGCCGGAACCTATGATTTGGTCATTTTCGACCAGTACCATCCCGACTCCGCCCCCGAAGCCAATGCTCTCTATTTCGGCGTGATGCCACCCGGACCGGCTTACGCGAAGACTCGGGAACTTGACCGGCCGGTCATCCTCGACTGGGATATTGCTCATCCTTTGATGCAATATGTTCGCGACCTTTCGACTGTGGCGGTCCTCAAGGCGATTGGCGTGGAACCGCCGATTGGCTCGACGACCCTCATCGAAAGCAACCTCGGTCCGCTCGCGTTCATCGCGCCTCGGGAGGGTTTCTCGGACACGGTCATCGCTTTTCCGTTACTTGACGGCGATAAGTTTAACACCACCTGGTTCAAGAATATCAGCTTCCCACTCTTCCTGTTCAATAGCCTGCAAGTTCTTGGAAACTCCCGCGAGACGGCCTCCGACGAGGTTCACCTCCCCGGCCAAAATATCTCATTGCGCATCGATGCGAATGTTGATAAGGTTCAGATCATCGGTCCCGACGGGAAATCCAACGAGACAATCACCCGTTCGCCGCAAGGAACCTACGTCTTCGGGAAAGCCGACAAGACGGGGATCTACCACGCGCGCTGGCAACCTGCAGGATTGTTGCCGTTCGCGATCAATCAGTTCGATTTTCGGGAGAGCGACATCGCTCCACGAGGCTTGGTTCCCGAGGGAACGCCGGCCGACAAAGAGGATTCTTTCAAGATCAAGATCGGTTACAACCCAGTCGCGGGGGTCAAACGCTTGCGTTCCTCCCCAAAAGACTGGTGGGTGCCATTCGCCGTGGCGGCGCTGGGCCTGTTGCTTGTCGAGTGGTATATCTATAACCGACGCGTCTACGTCTGAAGCGGCCTAAAATGGGCGTGTCAGGTTCCTCGGTCGGATTCCACCGACGAACCGTCCATGGTTCACACGGAACTCTGGAGCCGATTTGTTGACGAGGTCATGGATGTCCTGGGAGATCCCGAAGGGTCCGTTCGTAAAATGAGCCGGGTGATCTCCGGAGGGCAGCCGTAGCGGACCGGGTGCTTTCCGCCGATTCCCTGGCTTACGTGAAGCGTGAGTCGATTCTTGCGGAAGAAGCCGCGATCGAACCGCCGAGAATAAAGGCTCGGCATGAAGACCGCTCCGACGATCGGGAACCGGATCTGGCCGCCGTGGTTGTGGCCTGAGAGCATCAGGTCAAAACCATGCTTCTCCGCCCAGAAAAAGCGGTCGGGTGTGTGACTGAGCAGGATTTTGTAGTCGGCCCCAGGACGGTCCGCAAGTGGTAGCGGTGGCCCCCAGGGGAACGACGTTCCTCCGAGTGCCAGGATAGAGCCCCCCGATTCCAAGGTTGCCCATCGCCCTTCCAGATCGGTGAAACCCGCCTCTTCGAGACGTCGGCAAAGAAGCGCCGGCGAGTGCTCCAGGTCATGATTTCCGAGGATCGAATAGCTCCCCAGCCTTCCTCGCAGGTTGGAGAACAAAGGGACGATCCATTCGATCGCCTCGTCGCTGTCGACCAGGTCGCCCGTGAAAACGACGAGGTCGGCAGGGGTCGCGCCCGCTTCCTCAAACACGGCGTCAAAGAATCTTCGCGAATACGCCGGCGAAAAGTGGACGTCGCTAATGTGAAGCAGGCTGAGCCCGTCGAGTGCCGCAGGGAGATCGGGCAGGTGGAGTTCACACTCAACCTTACTCAACGTGAAGGAATCATTGCCCGGTAGCCGCAGCATCCAGCCGTGAGGGCCTGATCCGACAAGGCTTTTCTTGCCGAGGCTCGTCGCCAAGTCGAGACTGGTTTCATTGCCCGCGATCCCGTCGGGCTGGTCGCGGAGTTGCAACAGAATCGTGCTAAGCGGTAAGAAGAAAAGACCTGTGGACAGACAGGCGATTCCATAGAGGAGCGAAGGCCAAGACCACATTGTGAGCCCGCCTTGCCAGGCCTCCCACGCGAGGATTCCGGACCCAATACTGAAACCCGCGAGCAATGCGATTTTGAGACCATCGGCGGTGGGACCACGATGCCCGAGTGCGTGAACGACATTGACGATGAGAACAAACAGCGAGAGATGACCGAGAGCCAGAGGAATGAGAACGAGGAGATCACGGCTCATGAGGAAGAGGCCTCGGGAGGCGAAGAGTCCGTGCCGGGCTCCCGGTCTACGGAATGATCCGGTGGTTGCCGGTTGTTCGGGTTGCGTTCGCCCGGCGATGACTTACCACCGCCGGAAGCTGGGGGTGGTTTGTCGTCGTTGGAAGGGGGTCGCAGGGCCTGTTCAACCGATTCGAGCAGACGATCCGCTCTGAAAGGTTTATAGAGCACGGTTTGAAGGCCTTCCTGCCTCGCCTTCACGATTGAATGCGAAGGGTCGTAGCCGAAGCCCGTCATCAAGATGATCGGTACTCCCGTTTGGACTTCACGAAGCCGCTTGAAGGTTTCAAAGCCGTCGAGGTCGGGAAGGCGAATGTCGACGAGCGCGGCCGAGTACGAAGATTGTCGCATCATGGCGATCGCCTCGTGGGCGTCGCGGGCCGTTTCGACGATCGCGCCCTGACCTCCAAGCAGGTCGTGCGCTGAACGTCTAATTGTTTCGTCGGTGTCAACGACAAGTAAACGTGCGGATGCAAGTCGTGGAGAGGGTCGGCCGCCGTTCCTTCGGACCTCGGGAGCGATCGCCGAACCAACCTTCTGGATGAGTCCGCGAATTTCCCTGGCGCGCGACAGCAAGTGGCGAAGCCGTGCCGATGTCTCTTCGTCATGGTCCCCGGCGCGGTCGAGAACGGTCGTCGCATCTCGAAGGATGTCGTCGAGCGGAATCGCGATCTCTCGACTGATTGCGGCGAAGTAGGCCGAAGCAACGTTCATTTTCTCGGCCTGGAGCAATTCCAGCGTGTTGAGCGCCGAAGCCACGTTACGCCCGTAGATCTCGAGGAACTGGCGATCGCGGTCGTCGAACGCATTCGGCTGTGCGTTTTCGACATTGAGGGTGCCGATCACGGTCCCGTGATAGATGAGGGGGATGGTAAGCGAGCTTCGGGCACCGGCGGCCCCTTCAAGGTAAAGGGGATCGTTGGCCGTATCGGGACAGAGATAGCTTTGTCCGGTCGCCCCCACGAAACCGGTCACCCCGTTTCCGTCCTTGATCGCGAAAAGCTCACGATTGGCCGCGAGCGTCGTCATTCCTTCAGTCAGCAAGGGGGTGAGCCGTCCCGTCATTCGGTCGAGCAGCCGGATCTCGATAAAATCCAGCCCCATCAGGTCCTTCATGTGACGGGCGATGTTGTACTTCAAGAGGTCTGTCCGCTCGCCCACCCCCATCTCGGCGAGTTCTTCGGGGGTGAGGTCGGCGAGTTCGTCGCCTGCCTTGTGGATGGCGTTGACCTTGAGCTGCTGCTGAGTCTCGTCGGTAATCTCACGAGTCAGGGCGATCAGGTGGGTGAGGCCTTCCGAGGAATCATAAACCGGGGTCACGGTCACCCGAAGATAGCGGTTGGAATCGATACGGAGCGCTGTGCTCGATGGGGCGTGGGTGGAAACGGCGGTCGTGAACGGACAAGGCTCCGGACCGATGACTTCCGGATTTCCCAGAGCCTTGTAAAACTTGCTGCCGACGGACTCGACACCGGGATCGGTGAACGAGTGGAACTCGGGATTCGCCCAGATAATCCTGAGGTCTTCATCGACCACCGCCACGCCATCAGCGATGGCGTCGAGAATCTCGTCGGCCTGGATCAGGACGCCCGCCCAGCGAACGGCCGAAAGCTGCGCCGTATCAACGTAAACGCCCGCAAATTTCTGCTCGCGGAGCATGACCAAAGCGCGAGACATGGTCCGCGCGGTCACGACCTCGTAAAACCCCGCGAGGTGTTCTCTCGTGGCGGAATCGGCGTGTGAATCGCGTTCGATCACTAATAATCGAGGCTTTTCCGACACCCGTTTCGCCCCCGCCCCAACACTCAACAGAAAACACCCGGCCTCAGATTTACAGGCCGTTCGACTCACCGCGACGAAAGTAAACAAATCGTACACCCAACGGACCGTTTCGAGCAAGTCAGGCGAATTTAAAGGCGGGGCTGCTTCATTCTTCAAGTCACAATCAAAAAGCGTGATGAGGACGACGAAATTCGAGATCCGAGAGGCGAAAATCGAGATATCCGTCTTGGAATTCGACTTTTCATCACGACCCTCGTTTCTCGAATCCGGTCTTTTACCCCTTGGGTGATGAGAATGAAACGCCCCGACATGAATCGAGGCATTGCTTGACATCACGGTCATGACGCCTTTAGCATCGCAATAGTCGAGAATAGCCGCCGGAAATCCCAGTCCTATCGAGTGT
>JAYVYS010000459.1:0-15447 GCA_043784005.1 Isosphaeraceae bacterium | reverse complement strand
CACCCGCCACAACGCGACGGGATCTGGCTCATGCTCAACGACCGCTACGTCTTTTCCCAACTGGTGGATTTTCCGCCCAAACACGAGTTCGACCGGTGCGTCACGCGCTATCAGGGCAATCGACGGATTCGCAACTTCTCCTGTTTCGATCAATTCCTCTGCATGGCCTTCACTTAATTGACCTATCGCGAGAGCCTGCGGGACATCGAAACCTGTCTCCGCGCCCTTCACAAAAAGCTCTACCACGCGGGCTTTCGTGGCGCGATCGTGCGGAGGCGCCGCAAGATCGTCGAACTTGGAGTGAACACCCCCGAACACGCCGCGTTTGTCGCCAAGCTCGCGGCGACTCGGGGCACTCCTGCTCCGTAAAGGAATTTTGACGCCCGCGCGATGTCGATGACGAGATATTATCGAGCGGGCGATGCCGATCGGCGTCCTCGGGGTTTGATGTAAAGTGACGAGACGTCTCGAACCGAACCTTCCGGCTCGTCCACCAAGTCGAATTTTGACTAACCACAAGGAGCAAACCTCATGCGAAATGTCGCGAACAAATCTCGAAACCAACGCCTTGAAGTCGAGAGCCTGGAATCGATGACGCTTCTCTCCGCGATGACGGCGGTCGTCGGTCATCCGCTTCCGCCGGCTCAGATCTCCGCGCAGGCGATTCCGCTCCCGATCATCGTCGGGTTGAAGGGGACCACGCACGGGGTCTACACCTCGTCGAGCTTCCCGGATGTCGGCACGTCGTACACGGTCTACACCGCGGGCAAGCTCTCGGGTTACGGCACGGGCGCTGTGTACGGGACGTTGCACTCGCTCGGCTTTCTCGCCAGCGGCCAGGCCACGGGGACGTTGCATGTGATTCTCCCCTGGGGGACGCTCACACTCACGCTGACTGGCCCGACTCAGCCGGGGTTTTCACCCTTGCCCAAACAGTTCTCTTTCGAGATCACGAAGGGGACCGGCAAGTTCCATAACGCCGTGGGCGATCCCGTCGGCAAGGGAACCGTTAGCGTCGCGCTCAAGCCCGGCCCCGGCGGTGCGGGGTTGCACGGGCATGGTCAGGTGACGCTGACGTTCGTTCCGGGTATCGTGGCGATCGCGTGACCGGGCATCGTTGAAAAAACGGTCTTGAAAAGTCACCGAGCAACGCCCGCCGTTGTCATGGTATGATCGGATGAGGTTGGGCGTTGCCTGTGACGCAAGGCCGGGTCGCGACTCGGCGATCTCAACGCGCTGAACTGCGACCAAGCCGAAGACATGAAAGCGCTGTCTTATTATGATAGTCGCTCGTATTATTTTTTCGCGGCTTCCGACGATAATGAAATATGTCTAGAGTATACGAACTTGACGCGATCCGCGCGATCGCCATCATCATGGTCCTGGTCGTCCACCTCCCTTTTGCGAAAGTCCATTTGCCAGACGCCTATTGGCGATTGCAGTATGGAGTGGATTTATTCTTTGTCCTTTCGGGTTATTTGATCACGGACTCCATCGTCCGGTACAAGAATCGCCCTCATTTCCTCTGGAACTTTTACGTGCGGCGCAGTCTTCGGATCTGGCCGCTCTATTATGCGACCGTCCTGATTATCGCGCTCTTTCGTTATCGTCTACCTGCCGGCGAACTGGTCAGGTTTCTCACGTTCACGCAGTCGGTGCCTCTCTCGGGAAAGCTGGCGCAAACTTACCCTCTGCTGGCTCCGACCTGGAGCCTCGCGGTGGAGGAGCAGTTCTATCTCGTTTGGCCGCTGGTTGCGCTTGTGCTCTCCTCCAAAAAAATGACGTGGATTCTTCTGGCCTTGCTGCCGTTGCCAATCGTTCTTCACGCGACGGTCGAGTGCGACATTTTCAATATCGCGTCGCGCGGGCATGGATTGGCGATGGGTGCCCTGCTCACGCTGACCTTGTCTCGTTGGGAAGAGACGGCGCTGCCCAAGAGGTCGCGAGTAAAACGATTGCTGGCGGCGGCGGCATTCGCGGCGATGGGTCCGGTTCTGGTCTTCGTGGCGGTTTCCAATCGCGGGCCGCTCTCCAGCATGAAATTTCCCTCGGAGGTCTTCTTTTTCGACGTGATCGTCGCGTGCGCCACCGGACTGGCGGTCCTCCTTTCGGGTCACCGCTTGCTGTGGCCGTTGCGAATCCCCATCCTCTGCCGAATCGGGTTGATCAGCTACGGTATCTATATGTGCCATACTTATGTCTATTACTATGTAAAAGAATATCTCTTCCCGTTTCTTTGGCCTTCGGCGGGGGCGATTGTCGAACTGGTCGCGTCCTACGGCATGGCCGAGCTGACCTGGCGATTCCTCGAACAGCCGTTCCTCTCGATGAAGGCGAAATTCAGCTATCGAGAATGACGGTATGGGGAGCGATCGACGAAATAGCCTCAGCGCTTTGCGAGCAGGGCGAGAAGGTCGGCGATGACGACGGGCTTGACCAGATGGTGGTCGATGCCGACGGACGCGGAGGCGGCTCGGTCTTGCTCTTGGCTGTAGCCTGAGATCGCGATCAAAAGCGAGTCGGTCAGATTGAGGTTTCCCCGGAGTTGACGGGCGACTTCGTGGCCGTCCATTCCGGGAAGGCCGATGTCGAGCAAGACCGTGGCGGGCTTTCGAGCCGCCGCCGCCAAGAGCGCGGCCGTTCCGTCGTGAACCACCAGCACCTCCCTGCCGGATAACCGCAAAAGCCGCGAAAGCCCTTCGGCCGCGTCCACGTTGTCGTCCACCACGAGGATATAACCATCGGCCTCCCTCGACCCGGTCGGGGGCGGGACGGAATCGGAAACGTCCGCGGGTTCCTCGGCCGGGGCCTCGGCGAGCGGGAACCGCAGGGTGAAAGTGGAGCCCTGGCCAAGGCCGTCACTCTCGGCGATGATCTCACCACCGTGCAGCTTGGTCAGCGCGCGGACGAGTGTTAGGCCGATCCCGAGGCCGCCGTGCGCCTGGCCCGGACTAGCGTCAACTTGTGTGAACATGTCAAAGATTTTTGGAATCATCACCCCGGCGATTCCCATGCCGTTGTCACGGACGGTGATGACGGCGTTTTCTCCTTCGCGTCGGGCCGTCAGAATGATCGTACCGCCGGGGCCGGTGTAGCGCACGGCGTTGGTCAAGAGGTTCACGACGACCTGTTCGAGCCGAGCGGGGTCGGCGTTGAGAAAGAGCGATTCGTCTCCCGGATCGATCGCGAGCGTTTGCTTTCGCTTGTGGGCCGAAGAACGGACCGTAGCCGCGGCGTGCGCGATCACCATCGTGGCGTCGATCCGTTCGCTCCGGAGGCTGATCTTCCCTCGAGAAATTCGCGAAATGTCGAGCAAATCGTCGATCAATCGGGTGAGCTGACGGACCTGCCGTTCCAGGAGGTTGCGCGCCCACTCTCCGTCGGAATCGGCCAACGCGGCCTCGCCCGTTCGTCGCATGACCTCGACGACGCTGTCAATCGCGGCAAGGGGATTGCGAAGCTCGTGCGACAGGATCGCGATGAATTCATCTTTACGGCGATCGGCGGCTCGCAACGCTTCCTCGGCGGCGATTCTTGCCGAGATGTCGATGAATGCGGCCACTGCGCCACGGACCTTGCCCGAGTCGTCGAATAGCGGTGCGGAATTACCGTAAACCTGCCGCTTGGTGCCATCATCGAAGTGGATGACTTCCTCGAACCCGCGGATATCCAGCCCCTCCGCCGCAGCCCGTTGCATGGGAAGTTGCGAGGGAGTGAGCACGATTCCACCTGAGAGGATCTGGAAGTTCGCTGGCCGCTCTTCCATCGGAGCCGATAGTGAACTGTTTGCGTCCAAGGGCAGACGGAGCAACTCCGCGGCGGCGCGATTGCCGGTGATTCGTTTACATTCCACGTCATGGGCAATCCAGACGGCGGCGGGAACCGCATCCAGCACCGCTTCAAGCTCGACCGTCCTGGCACGGCCCTGGCGCTCGCGCTCGCGCAGATCCTGTTCGGACTGCTTGGACTCGGTCACGTCCAGCGTGATGCCGGTGAGCCGGTCCATCTCCTCTTCAAGATGGTCGACACGTCTTCCCATGGCAAGCAGCCAGCGAAGCCCCCGTGCGGGGTGTCGGTAACGATATTCGACCCGGTACTCTGCGCCCGAGGCGATGGCATCGCGAAGTTCGTCCTCCACCCGGTCGCGATCCGCTTCATGAACCAGTCTCAGCCAGTCCTCAAAGGAATTTGAACCGGTGAAGGGAGCGAGACCGAGAAGCTCGGCATAGCCTCCACCCCAGTCCACCTGTCGATGCGCCAGGTCGACGGCCCAAACGCCGACCCCCGCGGCATGAACCGCCAGGCGCGACAACTCCGCGTCGTGGGCGTGATGGGCGGAATCCGATCGACCGCCCCGCGCGTCCGCCAGCGCTTGGGCGAGTAAACTCTCCCCGGTTCGCAACATCCGGCCTCCTCGCCTTGCCTCGGTCGAACCCAACGTCGTTCCGGCCCGAGTCAATCACCGACTTCGTCATGATGTGTCATAACGCGCCGGTCAACTCAGTATCTCAGTCTTGACTTGTCTGTTCAAGACGAAAAGATGGTGAAATCTGGATTTTCCAATGAACGCCACACTGTGGGCATTTGTCTAAGATTATCTCAATATTCGTATTTGTGAACGTTTCGCTGATGGAGGGCGACGCCCATCGAAAGCAGCCGGATTTTGATCGAACATCCAAAATCGACCCACTTACGCGAACAACGGGATCACTTGAGGTCACGGGCGAGAGCGAAACGATAAGTCGCAACGAACCGAAAACAAGGCTAGGAATCAACTTCGTTTCCACGGTCCGTAAATAGGCCGGGAATCCGTTCTCAGCTCCGTTGACGTCCCTTTGGAGCGCGGCGGCTCGCCGACGCTTTCAACAGCCGAACAAAGCGGAGCAAGCTCCACGCGCTCCAGAGTATCGTTACAGAATCGAAGCGGAGATCCGAAAGTTATTCCCGGTCTGTTTCGTAGCCAGGTACGAACCTGTGGTATCCATCAGCCAGAATTCATGGTGCCCATTTTGAAACTAAGGAATGACCCTGCCTTCGCCGAGACATCCCTGGTCACAAACGGCGGTCCTGCTTAGGATATGGGCAGGACTCGATCAAACGCCGGAATCAAGACGCGGCGAGGCTTGCACGGAAGAAAAGGGGACGACGATGGGCGAGCGGGGTGCGAAGACGGCCTGGTCCCGGGCGCTGCCCGGATTGATGGCAGCCGCGGTCGCGCTGGGGCTGGTCGCGATCGCGGCCTCGCTTTCCACCGCCCAGGAACCTCCGGCGAAAGGGAACGCCAACGCCAAGGCCCCGCGCGCCAAGGGCCCCGCCGCTCGCAAAAAAGCACCTCCCAACGCCGCGGACCCTCTCGCACCCAAGAACAAAGCAGAAGAGATTCCTCGCGAAGCCCCCGTCGGCTCGTATCACTATCGCCTCAAGCTCAAGACCTTTGACAACACGTCGCTCGCCGCCGCCTATTTCCCCGCCAAGCTTGAGACCAACACGCCCGTCGTCCTCCTCGTCCATGAAAAAGAACGGTCGAGCAAGGACTTCGAGGATTCGATCTCCGAGCTGAAAAACCAAGGGATGGCCGAGCATCTTCAGAGCCTCGGCTATGCGGTGCTCTCTTTTGATCTTCGAGGCCACGGTGCCAATACCCGTCGCGCCCTGTCCGATCGCGACTGGCGCGACATGGTCTACGACCTTCAGGCCGTCTATCAGTTCCTCCTTGACCGCCACAATCGAGGTGAATTGAACCTCGCCAAATTCGGAGTCGTCGCGCTGGGAGAAGGTGCCAACCTCGTCGCCGCCTGGGCCATTTCTCCGGGAGGAGCCGTGTCCAGCGAGGGCCGCGCCTCAGACCTGGCCGCGATTGTCTTGATTTCACCCCTTGCCGAAGGAGAAGGCCAATCCTTCTCTCGCCTGATCAGCACGCTTTCCCCGAGAATTCCCATGCTCTTGATGGCCGGAGAGCGTGACGCGGCATCTCACGAGCCCCTCAAACTTGTCCGCGCGGGCGTCGAGAAAACCCGGCAGAACAAGGTCACTCTTTTCCCCTCCTCACTCCACGGCTACAAACTCCTTCGCCTCGAACCCAAATCCGCCGCCGACGTCGTCAAATTTCTCGAAGCCACCGTCCGTCTCAAGGCCGGCGACTGGGAGCCTCGTTACAATCTCACACCTTTAATCTATAACGATATCCAGGTCGTCCACCACATCAAGGTCGACGATAAAGAGAAGGCCAAAGAGAAAGAACAGGAAAGGGGAAAAGAGAAAGAAGCCCCCAAAGCCAAGGACGATGCCAAGTGAGCCGCTGGGGCGAAATACCTCTCTCCATCAACATTTTTTCAAAATGATGAGCGACCACGTGAAGGGCCTCGACAATTGTAAGAGACATCCCTAGAATAGAGTTCAATCCCATCGAGGTGGCGCGACTTTCTCTCGCCCGCCGTAGGTTTGGAGCGTTTCACGAACGACATGCTCATGGTTTGTGACGGCGTCTCTTTGGAGTGCGTGGAGCTTGCTCCCGCTTTCCGGGGTTTCCAGTGACCGCCTCACGCTGTTTCCAAAGCGGCGGCAAGCCATCGCGCTCCAAAAGTGTGCGTAAAAGATCGGCGAAGGTCCGAGGGAGACACGATCATGGAGTTTCTATCGGAAGATCCCACGTACATGGTTGGCGGCCTCGGAGTCGCGGCCGCGGTGTTTCTGATCCTGCTCAAGGTGACCCAACAAGGGAAATACCTGGTCCGAGCCTTGGCGACGATCGGGCTGGCCCTTTTGGTTCTGGGGGTGGAGCGGCTCTGGGTGACCGATAACGAGCGGGTCGAGAACGCCGTTTATACCCTGGCCAAGGCGGTCGAGGCATCGAACGCTCAAGAGGCTCTCGCCTTGATGACGGATGACGTCCGCTACGTCAACCGTGGCGATTCCATGTCCAGCCTGGTGACCCGGACCTTTGTCCAGTCGACCATCCAGAACGCCAAGTTCGACTTCTTGAGGGTCACGCGATTGAAAACCCATACGGGAAGCCAGACTCGTCGAGGAACGGCCGAATTCCAGGTGGTCGCCAGCGGCAGCATTCAGCGTTACAAGACACTCAACTTCGGTTCCGCCAATTCGGAATGGTCGCTCGGTTTCAAGGAGACCAGTCCGGGTGTCTGGAAGGTGAACCGGATTACTCCGCTCCGCGTGCCCGGAGCGCAGGCGATGCTTCCCGTGGCAGACAACAGCGGTGAAATGTCGATCCCGGCAGGCATCGGCGAGCACGGTCTTCCCCCGAGATCCAGTCGCCCGGGCATGCCCTCGCCCGAGACTTCTTACCGGGGCATTCAAGGCAAAGGTCGCGGCATGCCAATCTTCGAACCTTGAACTTGGATCGATGCCACCTTTCGCGATTTCCAACCGCGCGCGGCTTTGTCAGTTTTTCCATCTCGAATTTGTAAAATTCGGCCGACATCGCCGCGCGCCGCGCTCTAGACTCGGCCGCGAAATCGGCACGATCCGCACATCTTGATCGCAAATCCCCTCGCCACAAGATTTTTCCCAATGTGTGGGTTCTGGGTCCGGGAGTTGCTTTACTGAAGCCAGGCATGGCCAACACGACAATGGCCGATGCCCGATCCATTCCGGTATCAATCCCATACCGGTGTCGGCGTCCTCCGCTGACGGATCGAACCGAACCGATTTGAACGAACCGAGGAGCCCGCCACCCACCGGGCCTCCTCGTTTCATCCCCCCAGAATCCAAACGTATTCACAACGACGATCGGCTCGCCCGTTCCGGACCGAGCGCAGGGCGTTTGCGTCCCCGATGCGCGCGGCGGTCGTCTTTCTCCTCGATATGACACCCATCGCGTGAAGGGAACCCATGAGCCTCGCAACCCGAATGGCCGCCGCCTTCTTGATCCTGACCTCAGTCGCCCAAGCCCAAGTTCCCGCCCCTCAAATTCAGAAGAAGCCTGTCAGAGAAACCGTGAAGCTTGCCGATCGTAGCGTGCGAACCACGGCGACAACGGTCTTCGACAATGCGAAGTCGCCCATTCTATTCGCCAATCCCGATCCCGAACCTGAACCCGCGGCCGATCCTTACGGGTTCGCGGCCTATTTCAATGACTACCGTTCAAGGGCGGGCTTGCCGCCGGTGGCCTACGACCCGAATCTCTCGAACTGGGCGTCGCACAACAACGCCGCGCAGACACGTCGGGGCTTGGGCCACTTCGTGAACCCGAACTGCGTCCAGAACTGCGCCTGGAACATCACCGACGCCGCCACCGCCGCGCAAACCTGGATGAACTCCGCAGGTCATCGCGAGAACATGCTTTCACCCAACATCAGCCGCTTCGGCATCGCCTACGGGCCGGGGCCGTACTGGACCTTGAACGCCCAGTGAAGAAGTGTCGGCTGATTACGATTCCACATCGATTCTGTAACGATGCTCTGGAGTGCGTGGAGCTTGCTCCCGGGCAAAGCCGCCGCACTCCAAAGAGACGTCAACGGAGCCGGGAAGTGATTCCCGGCCTATTCGTTAATGCCCCAAAGCCGTTCCTTTCCGTCCCGCAAGCCCGACCGGGTTGAGCGGGGGGAAAGGTCAGAATCACGGCCAAAACCTCATGATCCGGTTCGCATCGCCTTTTCCAAGGGTTTTGTCTAAGATACCGCCGGGTCGGTTCGATGAGTTTGCGTTTAGAGGTCAAGGAGGACCCGAGCATGCCGGAGACTCGCCTGGGATCGGCGCGTCTGGGGGCGGTGTTGGGGCTGGCGTTGCTGACGCTCACGGTGGGCCTTGGGTCGGCGGGGCGGCTCACCTACCATGAGGCGTTCGTGGCGCAGGCGGCGCGCGAGATGATCGCCTCGGGCGATCTGCTGACCCCGACGGTCGGCGGCCTCCCCTGGCTCGAAAAACCGCCGCTGGCCATCTGGTTCGTGGTCCTTCTGGGTCGAGTGGTCGGCGGCGTTAGCGAGGCCGTCGCCCGAGCGCCCTCGGTTGTCGCGGCGTTGGCACTTGTGCTGACGGTGGCCATGCTCGCGGCAAGGCGGTTCGGGCCTGCGGTGGGATTGCTCGCCGGCTTGATCCAGGCGACCACGGCCTGGACCGTCGCGCGCGGTCGGCTCGCCGAGGCCGATATTCTGCTTGCCGCGCTCGTCGCCCTCACGCTCACGGCGTTCGACCGGCTCCGAAGCGATCCCGAACAGAATTCCGGGGTCAAATTTGAGAACTGGCGTTGGGTGTTCTTCGCCGGGCTCGGATTGACGTCGCTGGCCAAGGGAGTGGGATTCGGCGCGGCGCTGGTCCTTTCCGCAGCCGGTCTGACGATGCTCTGGGACCGTGATCGCGGGGCCTTGAAACGGCTCTGGTTCGTCAAAGGGTGGGTGCTCGCGGCCGTCATCGCGCTCACTTGGCCCCTGCTGGAAGCGTTACGACATCCTTCGGCGCTGGGCCTTTGGACGTTGCACATCACCGACCGCTTCTCGGCGAAGCCCAGCCATTTCGCGGGCCAACCGACCTGGGAGTATGCCGTCACGATCCTTGCCATGCTCTTGCCCTGGACCCCCCTGGCGATCATCGGCGCGTTCAAGTCGCTGCCCGCCGCGTTCGGTCGTGGAACATCGAGCGCGGGGCCGGGCGCAGGCCGATTCGGCGGCGAGCGGCTTTTTTTGGCATGGACGATTGGGCCGCTGGCATTGTTGTCATTGGCGACGGTCAAGAATTCTCATTACGCGATCCACGCATTGCCACCCTGTTCGATCTGGGCGGCGCAGGGGTTACTCCGGCTGGGAGAGCGGTTTCAGAGGTCGCGGGGATGGTCGCCTCGAAACACGAGGCGAACGGCCTTCGCGGGATTCGCGGGGCTGGGGTTGGCATACGCGCTGGGGTTCCTGCTGCTCGGGCCGATGCTCGATCGTCGGGGCGAGGAGTGGGCCTTTTATGAACAAGCGTCGGGGAAGCTTCGGCTGGGCGAGCACGTCGCGCTGCTCTATCACGTTCCCGAGTGGGACCGACTTCCGTATGACACGCCCTTTGGACCCGTGCCGCACGATTTCGCGGTCCGACTCTATTACCTCGGCCGGCCGGCGACATGTCGATTCGACATGGCGGAGCTTGCGAAGGGGGAGTCGAACCTGTCGAGCTTCGCGGTGCTCGGCCGGGCGTCGGACGAGCCGGGTCTGAACAAGCTCGGCCGGGTGGAGATGCTCGCTCAGGGCCCTCCCGTCCGTTCCGACCGAACCTACCGCCTCTACCGCGTCACCCCCGCGAACATCGCGGGCCGCGCGGGGGAATCCACCCGGCGCTGACCATTTTTTAAGGTCCGCTGTGCAGGCCATCCCTTGCGGGGCTCTTGAATATAGGAATGCGTCGTCGAATAAATAAATTCGTAAATTTTGTTGACGCGGCGATCTTTTGAAGATAAGAACGTTTTTGTCGGTCGGCTCGTGACACTTGTCGGAAAGACTTCTCCCCAAGGTCTAGCCCGATGTACATATCGCATTTCATTGCCACGCCACGCCACGCCACGCCACGCCACGCCACGCCACGCCACGCCACGGCTTGGCTTATCTTGCATGGACTGAACAGGTCGGTGACGACTTGTTTACCGGCGGACACATCACTCGCAATTTGGCTTCGTCAAAAGCCGAATCGGTCCGCTCCATAAGGCAAAGCCGAACGAAACACGTGTTTGATGATGGGACCGTCCTTTCCAAGGGACAGCCTCTTCGTCATGAGTTTGTACCTCGCAAGGATTCCTACAGGGTCGTCAGCATCGCATCGGGTGTTACGAAGATGCCTTGTTGTTTCACCGTGGGCGATTTTCCAGGAATCTTCGCTCGGCAAAAGGCCTTTTTTCCCAAGCCAGGCGACGATTTTAAGGTGAATATCGGATGAATTCGCGATTTTCAGACAGCCATCCCAAAGCCCGCCGCCGCCTGCCCCTGGTATTGGCAGGAGTTGGATTGCTCATCATGGGTGGTTCAGCGCTCGCCGCACGGTATCTCGGGCGGGCCGCTTCCCCCGGAAAGCTTGTTCCTCAACAAGAATTATTGATCTGGCGGAGCCCGGTCGAAAAAGCATTCCGCCTGTTGAAGTCCGATGAAGCTGAGGCCAAGTTTGTGCTGGGGAATGTCGGGGGTACTTCCGTTCGGATTCTAAAAGTGGAGACCTCTTGTGGCTGCGCGACACCAAAAATCGAACCCACCACCATCGCTCCGGGAAAAAACGGAACGGTTGAAGTCCAGGCAGCGCCCCTTCAAAGCGGCGAGAAAATGGTGAGCATCACGTTACATACCGATTCGTCGTTATCGCCCACAGTTGTTCTCTCCTTGCGAATCATCGGTAGCCGCCTCCCGCCGTTCATGGGGCAAGCCAAGGGCGAACTGAGTTTTTTGGGAGACGATTCCGCGACGGAGGTTCGCAAAATCTTTGCGGACACTGTCGAGCTCAAAGGGTCGCCGCCTACCTCGCCCATCGTTAAGAATGAGTTGCCATTTCTCGAAATCTCTCACCCCGTTCTAGAAGCTGACGAGCCTTACACGACCCCCGATACTGTCCATCGGAGATATGTGTACGAAGCAAAACTGGCTTCGGAAGTCCCATCGGGAAGTTTTTCCGGGGATGTGTTCGTGATCGATCCTTGGGATTCCAATCATGTAGAACTCATACGTGTTCACGGCGAAGCTCTGCCGCCGCTTCGGGTTTTCCCTTCGCGGGCGATTCTCCGTGTTGAGAAAGCACAAGGAGGAGAAGGGCCCGTCGCAAAATTCATGATTCTTTCGAAGACTCCGGCTCTCGACCTTGTGGTTGAATCAGAAGGGAACGAAGACTCGCCGTTTTCCGTTGGTCGTTTGATGACGACGGAAGAAGGGCGGCGGACCTCCTTCTCGGTCTCGCTCAAGCCGGGGCTGGCCCGATCAGGGATTTTCAACCTCGTGGTTCATCGGCCCTCTTCGAAGGATCGCGTTATCGTGCCGATCGCTGTGCGAGCGGGAGATGACCGATGACAATTCATGAAGAATCGTCGGCGAATCGACGTGGTTTCACGCTCATCGAGCTATTGGTCGTCATCGGAATCATCGCTCTGCTCATCGGCCTGCTCTTGCCCGCCGTGCAGGCCTCTCGGGAAGCCTCTCGCCGTGCCCGTTGCGCGAACAACCTGAAACAAGTGATCCTTGCGACCCATGCGTTTGAGGTCGTGAACGGCGGATTTCCGACTACGCACTTCTTTGGCCTTCTTCCCCTTCCAAAGGGTCCTAGCGCGCTTGGCAATTACTCGGTTCACTTCCGGCTTCTACCTTATCTTGAACAAAATGACTTGTACAACAACATCAACATGAGCCTCCCGGTCGGTTCCGACTTAGTAGGGCTGGAGATCTTTCATCGCACGGCGGCGACCTGCGCGCTCAATGCCTTTCTTTGTCCCTCCGACCCGAATACGATGTCGGGTCCGTTCGCACCCACCAGTTATCGGGCCTGCACGGGTCTTGGTGAGATGAAGAAGCGGAATGGGCTGACCGACTTACAGTTCGAAGGAGCATTCGTCCCGTTAAGGTACGGAAACAGTCTGCGCTTATCAGCGATTTCTGACGGGCTCTCGAACACACTCGCCTTTTCTGAGAAGCCTGTCGGGTCGGGTCCGACCGGGACATACTCCCCATTCCGCGACTGGTCTGAAGTAAATTGGAACGGCGAGATGCTTGCTGATCAGTGGATTGTCTCATGCTCTCGCCCTGTATCAATGAAACCAATGCTGGATGCCGGCGCTACCTGGATGGTTTCGGGTGCCATCCTTACCCATTTCTACGCCTCGGCCCCGCCCAACAGCTTGATTCCTGATTGCGGGTTCCTGCTTAATTTTGGTGTCGGGCTCTACTCCGCGCGAAGCTATCATCCCGGCGGCGTGAACACCGCAATGGCCGATGGCTCGGTACGCTGGTTTTCCTCGGGAACTCAGATGATGCTGTGGAGAGCCTTGGGAACGCGAGCCGGCGGGGAGGTCATGTCCGAATAATTTCGAAGCAACCAACGACGCATAAGCAAAATTGATCGATCCGATGGAATACCGTTTCCTGATACGCGAACTTCCGCCGGGTCCAGCGATCCCTCTATTCCACCGACAAAGGCCCCGCAGTGATTCACCGTGAGACCGGTGTGTTTTGTCATGGTTCGATGCCCACTTTTCGGTGAGGAGAAGTCTATGAGAGCGTTTTTGAGGAAATGCTTGATCGAAAGAACCGTCGTCTGCCTCATCATGATGTCCGGATTGGTTTCAATCGGGATGCTTTACTCACGTCAATCCTCGGCCCAACCCGAAGGGCCTTTCGAGTTTGGCCGTTGCGACATCAACCCGGGCGTAGGTTGCGTCACCTGCGTCAACCTCATGAACCCACCTGCTATTGGATGCAATGCACCCCCTCCGCCATTCTGGTCGACAGGAATGTGCGTTACATGGCCCGCTGGCACATGCTCGAGGTGGCAAAACTACGACTGTGGCGTTCAGATCAATTGCGGAAGCGGAGACCCGCCTCAAGGTAATCCGCGGTGCGCGATTGTTATGCTTTGCAAGTAAGTGATTGTCGTATCGGCCGCCCTGCGAAATGCAGGGCGGCTGATGACGCTCTCGTGGCCCATCATCAATAGAGGAACCTGTCCCATGAATTCACCTGCCGAAGTGGCCGCCAAGCAACTTGCCTGGGATATGGAGTCCCGAAAATCCGTTGAGGTGCGGTTCACTTACGGAATGGTGAATGGTGAGCCTGACCCATCGCAACCGAAGGCGTTGGACACGATCGTTGAGCACTACATCGAAACCGCCGCCGGCCAAAAATTCTACGACTTCCGAGGGATGAAAGGCGATGCGATCACATACCGTTCCACACATTTCGGCGACGGCGCGAAGTTCACGGATATCAATTACGATTCCAAGAATATCGAATCGCAACAATTGGTTTATGTGAAACGGGAATTTTGGATGGAAGAAGGTAGCGACCGCAGGCAGCTTCCAAAACCGCTCCTTTTTCTGTACGTGGGTCGTGTGCCGCTGTACAAGGCATTGCCGAAGGCCGAATACTTGGGGAAGGGCGAGGTTATCGGTCGCGAATGCAATCTCTTTCTTTTCCCTCAGGTCCGCTGGTTCGTTACCCTGGACCAGGTCTTCTACCTGGATCAAGCCACATCGGTTCCTCTCAAGGTCGAGGCGTTCCGAGATCAGGCTTCTCGCGAGAAAAAGGAACCCTTGTGGGTCTGGACGGCGCAATCGCTCGATAAGGTTCAAGGCCATTTCGTGCCCTTGAAATCGACGCAAACCTCGTATTTGAAGGATGGTTCACCCGAAACCACATGGGATTTCCACGTGGAGTCGATCGAATTCGACAAGGAATACCCCGCCTCGACGTTTACTCCGGTCTTCCAACCGGGCGTCACTGTTCTTGATGGATTCACCAACAAGACGTATGAAGCTCCAGGCGTGAAGAAAGCTGTTGTGAACCCTCCAAAAGCGACGGCGACTACCGGTCAGCCGATCCAGGCCATCCCGCCCCGCGATTGGTCCGCGAGCGCGCCGATCTTATCGCTCGGCCTGGGTGCCGTCATCCTGATCGTGGCGGGCTTGTTGTGGCGGCGCAGCCGTTGACCCTGCCACGTTGATTCGGGATCGGGGTGGGGCGAACCGCTTAAGCGGCTAAGGCAGGGTCAAGACCAGGCTTATCTTTTCCTGTTGCCGGATCAAGACCCGCCCGATGTCGCCATGAAAATCAACTTCACGCGACCTTGATACAGCCGCGTTCCTTGGCGTCTTTCAAAGACGCTTCAAGAGACTTGAGCGCGATGATCGTTTCACGCGAGTCTCTGAGATGGGCGTCGATCAGAGTCTGGATCTGATCCTGGTAGAGCCTTTGGTTGTCTTGCTGTTGACGGGTCAGCCGAAGTATCTGATCCTGAAACGATTTCTGGCTATCATAGACTTGTTCATTGAATTTTTTGGTGATCGATTCGAGCATGAGATTGATGTGATCTTGTTGCTTCAAAAACAGCATGACCACAATGATAACGGCGACGGTGCTCGCCCCATCGGGGAGCAGCCTGATCAGGTCTTGCACAAATTCGCCTCCACGCCGGCGATACAGAGAGAGATAAAAAGAAGTTTTGAACCTTTGATTAAAATCATCGAGAGGCAAGCTTCGAGGAAGACTTCAAATCGCGCCCCGAACGTGTTGAAGTATCGATTTTGGCTTTTGAATGATGAAACTTCCCTTCAACCCGCTTGCCTTCAAGGAACATTCGTCGCCGAGGGGGGCCGGGGATAGGACCTCGACGCGGAGAGAGCGGCGAGTCCGCGCCCGCTCACAGGGGCGGCGGTCGGAACCAGGCTAGGTTTCTCGATAGGCTCAAGCGGGCCAGCGAGGAACCTCGAAAATCGCGACACGGCAACCACCCATGAGACGGCGGTCACGGTTTCGAGCGCAAGGGCAAACG
>JAYVYS010000458.1:0-2071 GCA_043784005.1 Isosphaeraceae bacterium | reverse complement strand
GGTCGCGATGTGCGAGACGACCTTGGCCCCCGGCGCGAGGCAAGCGATGTCGGCGGTGAACACCGGGATTCCCGCTTTGTTCGCCTCCTGGATCGCCGGTCCGATCGAGCGTGAGTCGCATGGGCAAAGGATCACGGCCGACACTTTTTTGACGATGAAATCCTTGACTTGATTGTGCTGTCGAGCGACGTCGAACTCGCCGCTGGTCACAATCACGTCGTAGCCGTTTCTCTTTGCCTCATCGGTGATCGAGTCGGCGATCACCTTGAAGAACGGATTGGTCAAGGTGAGTACGGAAACTCCGATCGTCCCTTTGTCTCTGTTTTCATTGGTCTTTGACGAGGATGCTCGAACGATGGTCGGAGGCGATTTCTCCACGTCGCCTCCTAAACCGCCGCAGCCGGTGGCCAAGCTCGTCGCGAGAAGTGTCGAAAAAAGAAGCCCCGGAAAGACCTTATGCATGTGGTTACCTTCCGTCAAAACGAACGCTCCACGGCCGAGCGAGTCGCCCGCGTAACGATTGTCGAGATCGTTTTTCTGAGATTGAATGATTACATAGGATGCCATTAACCGGTCCTCTCAATCAACCGGCGAGTAAAATTCCGGATTCGCGGAACCCGGCATTCCTAGGATTCGATGTTATGTAAAGGGATGACCCTTCCAGGTCGGTCGCACGGTTTTTTAAACTGGGCGATTTTGACCCTCTCATGGTCTTGAAAAAAAATCGCCCTGTCGCCTCGCACCTCGTGGAGGCGGTAAAGTGACAGAGCGGATTGCGAGATGGATCGATTCTGAGGATCGTCACTCTCGGAAAGTCTCGACGTTCACTTTGACTTGGACTTCCCCACGGGATTTGGATTGTTATCCATGTTCAAGAGACGCCTGAAGTTATCTTCGTGATACACCCAGACGGGGTCGACACCGACGACAACGTATTTCGTCTTCGTCGCCGCCTTTCCCCCTTTGAGTTTCAAGTTCACGGTAAACATCTTGTTCGACTGGCCGGGCACCGACTCCTCGCCTAGGATCTCGAAACTTTCGAGCCCCTTGCCAGATTCCCATTGAGAGTCACCGACGTTGATGGGCGGAGTGGCGCTGGCGAGCTGGCCGTACTTTTCACCTTTTTGCCACGAGGTAAGCGCGTGAGTGAGCGTCTCTTTGGCACTCTCACCCGTGGGGGTGTACTTTGACGAGGAACCGCCACAACCGGACATTGCCAGAAGGGCCGCGAATGCCGGAATGGTCATCGAGCGAAAAGTGTGAAACGGTGACATAAAACTCTCGGTTAACATCTTGTTTTGGTTGAAGCCGGTGTCACGTTCAAGCTCAGTAGGCGTCGGCGGAGACGGTTTCGCCGCCGTTTCTGGTCCCGAGGGCCCGCCAAGTCGCCAGACTGACGGTATCTTTGAGAAACTTTACCGAGCCGTCGCCAAAGAGCGTGTTGACGCCCGCCGGATGTCGGCTCGACGGCGGGACCTGCATCGCCATGTTCGCCATATTGCCAGGAAAGTTCGGTGCCGCGCAGCTTCGGTTGTTTGGCGGAGCGACGTGGTTGTAGCTTGTGCAGCACATCTCGCCCATCACCCAGCTCATCCCTTGCCGGCTCGTCAAAGGCAGCGCCGTGGTCGGCAAGGCCCGGCAGGCCTGATACGTGGCATCGAGCGAGACTTGGTTTGTGAAGATAAGCTGATCTGTCTGCGGATTGGGGACGCCTTGACCCCGGATCTTTTCGCTGAAAAACGCCGTCTGGCTGGTGCCGTCGGTAACCTCGGCAAGCTTCACCGAGCTGGCGAAGTAGAAGATCCCCCGAGGAGATTCGGTCGGAGCGTTCGTGGAAGGGTTACTCTCACTGAGGTCGCAAGCCCAGGTCTGAAGATTACCGAGATAGTTGGTTCCTCCAGGCCATTCACTCAGCGGCGGGGCGTCCGACGGGCAGAGGAACGCCGCGACCTGCGTTCGGCTGGACGACGCATTCTCCCGTCCCGGATTTTGATACGCCGGCATGAAAGGGACGGCTCCCGCCATCCCCGGCGTCTCGGGTGGAAGACTGAAATTGATGCTGTTAAAGAGC
>JAYVYS010000457.1:0-7233 GCA_043784005.1 Isosphaeraceae bacterium | reverse complement strand
GTCGTCAGGCGGCACCTCGCGCTTGAACCGAGAGTTAAGGAGGTCGAACCGGGTTTCGACCTCGGCCTCGTGTTCAGCCGCCGAAAGCGATTTGGTCATGACGCGGCCCTCTGTGCCCGGATCATCTCGCGATGCTTCCAGTGTCGCACCGCCACAGAGAGGCCGGAGAGTGCGCAGAAGGCGAACCCCTCAACGCCATCGCGAAAGCCTTGCTTGCCGAGATAGAGTTTCGCAAAGGTCCACGCCGGGCGAAGGTAGAGGTCGGCCCGGCGGAACTCTTTTTTCTCGCGAAGAAACTTAATCGCTTCAAGCGTCGTGTATTCGTTGATCTTTCGAAGGAACGTCTGCATGTCGGGGATCGTGCGATGTTGAAGGTGGCCTTGAAGACGACCGATCCGCCCTTCGATATCAACCGTCTCGTGGACGGTGCCGACCCAGCGGCCCGAGCCTCTGCGAAAGAGTCGTAACGGGCGATCGTGCTGGGTTCCCGAATAGGCGAACGGGCGGCCGAGGACTATGCTTCGGATCGGCACGCGATAGCCTGTATAACGCGGGTCGGGGTCGGACGTCACACGACGGATCTCGGCGGCGAGTTCGGGAGTGGCGCGTTCATCGGCGTCGATCGCGAAGACCCAGTCGCCCGAAGCCAGTGCGAGCGCCGCGTTGCGTTGGGCGGCGAAGTCGTCGAAGGTTCGGATCGCGACAAGGTCGGCCCCGTGTTGGGCGATCGACTGGGTGTCGTCTCGACTGGCGCGGTCGACGATGACAATCACTTCGTTCGCCCAGTTCACCGTCTTAAGGCACTGGGGTAAGTTCTCGGCCTCGTTCTTGGCGAGGATCAACACGGAGATGCGCGCATCAGGCATGACGGGCCTCCGTCGCCTTTCCGGCAAGACTCAGAGCCGCCCTGGCGGGGAAGTAAACGGCATAAGCCAGAAGCGCCAGATCGAGCCGTCCGATCGCGGCGAGGCCGATCCAGAGATGCCAGCGGACATCCGCATGACCGGCGAGCCGTATCCACTTTCGAGCGTGAGACGTTTGGCTTTCCGTGTCATTCGTCGTTGGCCCGTTTTTGGACGCTGGAATGACGCTCGCACCGACGTAAAAGACGTACTTTCCCATCGCGTACGCCATTCCCAACAGCAGCCACCAGGCGGACGCTGTCTGAACGAAGAGTCCCCAGGCGATCGCGGCGTGGAGAACCATGTCGCAAAGCTCGTCGAGCCAGGCGTCGAGGTAGCGTCCGAACGCGGAGGCGGTCCCTTGGAGCCGCGCGAGGTGGCCGTCAGCGGTATCGAGAACGAGTGCGGCCGCCATCGCGATCGCGACGGTCAAGTGGGCGTACCACGTCGAGGATGCGAAGGCCGATAACCCTGATGCGAAGAGCATCAGGGTCGCGGACGCGATCGTCACGGCGTTGGGCCTCACCCGCGTCGGTGCGAGGAATCGGGCAATCGCCCGCGCGGGTTCTTGCGCCCAGTATTTGCCGAGCGGCTGATAGCTCTTTCTGCGTGCGAATTCCTCGTCGGCACCTGCGAGCCCGCCCGGACGATCGAGCCGCCAGTACGCGGCTGTCTCCGGGTCGTCGCCGCGCCGGATCGCGCGTTTGAGACGGTTCGAATCGTAAAGACGATCCGCACGAAGGACGATGGCATCGTCAGGGAAAGGATGGTCGTCCGACGCGATCACATCGACGCGCGCCGAGGGATCGGGGCTAACCGCGGCGGCGACGTCCCGCAGATGATCGACGACGCTCTTGCCTTGAACAAATTCACAGGCGAACGGCCCACCAGGCCCGCGAGGTCGAGCATCGATCAGCAGTTTCGGGTTCTTACGAGACTCCGCCGTCGCCATCGCTCGCCCAGCCTCCATGCCTTGGGACTGTCTGTCCGCCTCTCCCTCAACCTGAATTCACCGACCATCGGGGTGACTCCTTCACACCCGAGGCCGGCTTTGTCTCGGATCGATCAGATCACCATCGAAACCTCTCAAAAAAGGCTTCCTGGCGGGTGATCCAGGTTCCCTGCCCGACAGCAAGCGCCCGCCTTGCTCGAAGCGCCGGCCCCAGCTTTCGACAGGCCTCGACAAACGCCCGAGCGAACCCGCTCTGTCCAAGGGCAAGCGACCGCGCCAGACGGATCGGAAGCCAGGCGAGATGCGCCAGGAATCGGCGACCTCCCAGATTTTTCCAGGCGAACAAGAGCGCGTTTCTCGCCGCGAGTTCGTCGCAACCGGATTTTCCGAACGCAGGCCCGAACGACGCAAATCCACGGTGATAGGCGACCGACTCGGGAACGTAATATCCTGAGTATCCCGCCATCCACCCTCGAAATCCGAGGTCGAGGTCTTCGATTCGGCCCGGAAAATACAACGGGTCGTAACCACCGAGGCTCAAAAATTTGATGCGATCCAGCGCCAGGACAGGTCCGGCGGCGGCGGTCAGATCGGCGTGTCGCAAAGTCTCTTCGTGACCAGGCACGCGGCACATCCCCTGGATCAGGCCGAAGCGGGTCCGGACGCGTGTACGCATCCCTTCGTAGACGCGGCCGTCAAAGTCCCAGCATAAAGGCGCTGAGAAGAGGGCGTCGGGGTTGTCGACAACGGCACGAACAAGGGGTTCAACGGCAGCGGTGTCGAGCTTAACGTCATTGTTCAGCAGCAGAACGACCGTCTCATCGATCTTCGAGAGCACGGAGTTAAACGAGGCGAGGCCGAGATTGGGCTCGCGCCAGACGATCACCCCGGGCCAATGACGGGCGAGATAGTCGAGTGAGTCGTCACTTGAAGCGTTATCAACGACACCGACGCGGCAAGGGATTCGCGCCTCTTCCGCCGCCTTGACGACGGAGGGGAGGCACTCTTCCAACAGCGCCCGACCGTTATAATTCAAGATCAGGATGAGCGTGCGGTCGGCACCCACGGGGTCCATCCCTCGGGCCAAACCCGTCAATTTCCATGGCGAATATCGTGGGATCGGGCCAAGACCGGCTTTGGTCCAGCCCGGGCCGGTTCGTACCTTACGGTCCGCTTCGCGATCGGTCAACCCCGTTCACCATGACGATTCTCATGACCAAAGCGAAAGACGCGCACCGTTGGAAAAAAGGCGGATTGATCGCTGAGCATCGCTAGACCTCGTCGGGTGGGTCGAGTCTTCGAGGCGCATAATCGTGCAATGCGTGGTGGGCCTCTTAGACTCGACCCACCCTACGCATTCTCCTTCATCATCTTGACGGTATCACTGACTTCAAGCCGTAGGGCGATAGTCCGCGCCTCGGAGAGATTCGAGCAGCTTCTTCGTGGCGCGGATACCCTGAGGTTCGGCGAGCTTGGAACCTTCATATTCGATTCCGACATGGCCGCTATAGCCGGCGTCGGTCACGATCTTGAGGATTCGGGCGAAGTCGAGGTCGGCTTCGTTCCCTTTCGCGTCGAAGTTGTAGCTCTTGGCCGAGACCCCCTTGGCATGGGGCATCATCCGGGCGATGGCATCGTAGATGTCGAGCGCGTACCGTCCCTGCCCGTCCTTTGGGAAGTTGCCAAAGTCGGGAAGTGTGCCAAAATTGTCCTTTCCCACGGCCTTGATCAGGGCGAGCAGGCTGTTGGGATCGCTCGACGGTCCGCCGTGGTTTTCGCAGATCACGTTGATCTTGTTCGACGCTCCGTATTCGGCCAGGGCACCGCAGGCTTCGGCGGCGGCCTTGGTGTTGGTCGGGCTGTAGTTGCCACCGGTGTTCACGCGGATCGAATGGCATCCCAGCGAGGCGGCGGCGTCGATCCATTTCTTGTGATTCTCGACGGCCTTGGTCCGCTCTTCCTCTTTCGCCGAGGAGAGGTCGCCCTCGCCGTCGATCATGATCAGGACGCACGTCACGCCTTGGTCATCAGCGCGCTTCTTGAGGTCCTTCAAGTAGGCGGAGTCGTGGGCCTTGTCTTTGAAGAACTGATTGACGAACTCGACCGCCTCGATCCCAAAGTCCTCACGCGCGATCTTGGGGAAATCGAGGTTGGTGATGACTTTGCCGAATTCGCGTTCCGACGCGCCGCCGCGATTGAAGAGGGCCTTGTTGATCGACCATTCGGCCAGTGAAATCTTGAAGTCACCGATCTTGCCCGCGGCGGGCTTGCCGGTCGGGTCGGCGGCAAAGGCATGGCGGGGGTCGAATCCCAGGCCAAGCACCGCGGCGCTGAGGACTGATCCTCGGACAAATTCTCGGCGGGACATTCCAGAGTTGCTCATCACGATACTCCCGTGGAAAAAGCTCATACAAAACCTAACAAGGACACAGCAGAGGTTTAGGCGTACGCGACGCCCTTGGATTGAAGGCCGGACTGAAGGGCCCGGGCGGCGTCCCCGAAGCGTTCGGGGCCGGTGAAGCCGGTGCTTTGCTCGGCGATCACCAGGTGGGGTTCAAGGACGCAAAAGCCATCGAAACCGTGTGCCACGGCATCGGCGATAAGACGGGGGATCTGTCCTTGTCCCTCACCTGTGGGAACATTTTTATGGATCTTGGTGTCGTAATCCTTGACGTGGAAGTGATTGGCGCGAGACCGAAGTAAATTCCACGCCTCGTCGATCGGCTGGCCCACTTCCAGATAGTTGGCGGGATCAAACGCATGGCCAAGGCTGGGGACGTCGACGGTTTCGAGGATATCGAGCACGCGCGCGGCGGTGTCTCCGTAAATCCCTTTCTCGTTTTCGAGAAAGAGGGTGATGCCGCGATCGGAGGCGCGGCGCGCGAGTTCGGCCATTCTCACCATGACCTCGTCACGGCACGATGCGGGATCGGCTCCGGGGATCATATAAAAGCTGAAAATCCGCATCCGAGGCGCATCGTAATATTCCGCCAGAGCCATCGCCTTGTCGAACCGCTGAAGGTGCGGATCAAACGGTTCGTTGATCTTGATTTTACCGATGGGTGAGCCGATCGCGCTGAGGCCGACTCCTCGGGCGCGAAGCAAGGCGCGGAATTCTTCGGGATGAGAGTCGCCCCGGTCGAGGACGTTGATTCCTTGGATCGAGCGAAACTCGATATGGCGGATACCATGCCGGGATAAGACGTCAACTTGTTCGATCGGGTCGCGAGAAATCTCATCGGCGAAGGCGCTGAGGCGGATCATGGGTCGCTTCCACGCTCGGATCGGGGTCGAGTCAGCCTGATTTTCGTTGGAGCTTATCCTAAACAGCGACAGGGGAAACCGCCAGCGGCAGGCGGACCGCAATGCCGAATGCGAATCAACGAGTCAGGTCGAATGGACGCGGACTAACCGCCGAGATCACGGAGATCGCGGAGAAAGTCGGCAGAGGATTCACGAAAAGGGATGGATTTCTCGCGCTCCGACTTAAACACTCGACCTTTTGCTCATCTTTCACCGCGCACTTGGCGATCTCGGTGGTTCGTTTTCCATTCTGGATCGCTCACCCGACTCGACGTTGCAATCCTCGTTGCCGCCAGCGGTCGGTGGCCAAACCAACTGGGGCGCGATAGGATACGACTGGCCGACCGTGGCGTTTCGTTTTTCTGGCGAGCGCTCCGGTCGTCGCCGTCCCCCTCATCTCAATTTGTGCGCGAAATCGGGTGGCGTGCGATGTTCACGATTGTTCTCTCGGTGGTGATCTACTGGCTCGTCTTGTTCGTGACGTGTTATATCGTCGTCGACCAGGGCCAGGACATGTTCTACGACGAAGTCACGCCGCATGCGATGATCAAGGTCGCCGCCGGGTCGCTGGTTCTGGCAGGTCTGGCAACGTGGATTCATCCGTCATTCGAAACGATTTTCACGACAAACATTGCCTGGACAATGCTCCAGGCGCTCGTCTGGTTCGCCGTGTTCGTGCTGTTCTTCCAGTTCCACCCGAGACACGCGATCGGGCTTTCCCTGATAACCATGGTGCTGGTGACGGGAGTCGCGACTCTGGGGGTGGATAGCCTGACCAAGACCACGCCGACACTCGCACCCGTGAAACCGCGTGGAAACGAACCGGTCCGCCGGTCGCTGAATGCTCCGGCTCCGGCCCCTGAAGCCCCGAAAGATAAAGAACCGGCGAAAGTCGCGAAATGAACTTGCGGGAGGGAGTTGACCTCCGCCGCCGAAGACGATCCTGAATCGCAGAGGGGTTCACGACGCACGCGGCGATTGCGTAGGCGGCACAACTTCGGTTCGGACCGGCTCCAGCCGGATCGCCCCATTTAACCGGCGACGTATTCTTCGAAGCAGCCATAGGCTCGGAACCGTGAATAGCAACACGATGGGTATCCAAGGGGCGACAGTCACCACAAACAGAATGAGGCCCTGAACGAAGTCGACGAGGCTCTCGATCGAGCGGTCGAAGGCCTGCTGGATTCGGCCCGCGAACGTGGGACGCACCGGGGGTTTGTAGTCGTGGATCTCGCTCGCGGTAATGGTGACGGTGCTGAGGGTCGAGAGGTTTGCAAGGTAGCGAAGCCGACCTTGCGCTTGTTCGATCTCACCTCGCACTCGGCTCAGCTCGCGTTCGACGGCCAGGATGTCTTCGAGCCGGCCCGTCGAGTCGGCCAGGTGTTTCTGGAGGCGCGTTTCTTCCTTCTGCTTGTTGCCGATCCGCGCCTCGACGTCGACATATTCTTGAGTGACGTCCTGAGAATCGACATGGTTTCTTTGGACTTCTCCCAGTCGCGTGATACGGTCGACGAAGGGTACGAAGCCGTCGACCGGCATCCGCACAGTCCAGTTCGCGGTGCGCTGAAGGTTGGTGGTGCCGGAGATGTCTGAGCCGGAGATATAACCCCCCGCCTCCTTCACAAGGCTGACAATCTGAGAGTCGACCTTGGCGATATCCTCGACAACAAGGGCGATCTGGGCGTTGTAAATGATTTTACGAGCGATGGCCGGCGGAATGTCGACGCCGATCGCTCCGGCCTCGGCCGTCGAATTTGTTGAGACCTCCTGCCCGGCCGTGAAATTCCTAGACAGGGCGGCCGCCGGAGCGGTTGGGTCAAACGTTAGCACCTCAACCCTTGACATGCGATCGGAATTCCCGCAGCCGATAACCAAGACAATCAATGCCGGTACGAGGAGAGTGCGGTAAAATGCGCGGAAAGATACGATCGATTGCATGGTGGTCCTCCTTTGAAGAGCTTAACGCACCGGGGATCAGGTTCTTAGGGCGTTGAGTTTTTGGCTCATCATGGATTCCGGTATGGTGGTCGAATAGAGAGACTTGGGTGCCACGGGTTGTACTCAACCCGTGTGTCG
>JAYVYS010000456.1:0-12794 GCA_043784005.1 Isosphaeraceae bacterium | reverse complement strand
TCCGCCGGGTGACGGCCGCCTCCGGCCGCGTGATCCTGGCCATCGACGGCCTCCATCACCAGGTTCTCTGGGTTCTCCGGACTGCCTTTCCGGCGAGATCCTCCTGGCCCGGAGCCTCGTCTCCTCGACCCGGGATGATCTGGCCCGGCTTATCACCGAGGTCGAGGAGGCGTTGCCAGTGCCGATCGCCGGTGCGGTCTCCGACGGCCAAGACGCGATCCGCAAAGCGGTCAAGAAGGCGCTCGATGGGGTGCCCCATCAACTCTGGCGCTTCCACTACCTTCGCGAGGCGGCCAGGCCGATCTACGAGGCCGACCGGCACGCCAAGAAGGAAGGCTCATGATGGATTCCGGGGTGGTGGTTGAAGAGACAGACTTGGGTGCCACGGGTTGTACTCAACCCGTGTGTCGTAAGCCACGCCCGGAGCACGGGTTGAGTACAGCCCGTGGCACCCTGGTCGGCCCTTCGGATTCGAGGATTCGCTCCACCACCCCGGAATCCATCATGAGCCATTTGAACAAGGGAACTTTGCCACCCTAGTTCTTTTTCACCGTCTTGGGATGGCCCTTATGTCCTGCCATCACATAGACTTCGTCGCATTCGACCACGCCGGAAAGGACGACCTCGGGCTGCCGATCAACGACCCCCTGACGGAGTCGTTGGACCATCGCCCAGGCATTGCTGGGGCTCAGTCGAGTTCCTTGGCGATCGGCTAACTGGACAAGTTCAGGCCCATGAAATACAAGCAAATGATCCAGGTCCGCAGAGGTTCGTGATGCCCGGCGAAGATCGTTCCGGTGAGGTCGTCGAAGCGCTGCCGATAGGCGTGACACTCGGAGCGCTGTCTGTAAGGCTGAGTCTCATCTCGACCATTCTTGATGACGCTAGCCGCCGAGCAGTTCGGACAGGTAACGCCATCGGGCCAACGCATGATTCGGACCGTCTCGAAGCACTTGAAGTCGTCGATGAGGTCCCGGATGTTCACCAGGGATCAATCCGTTGTCGTAATCGGGCTTTTTTGCCAATCCGTTAGAACGACTGGACAGGATAACCGTCAGAGGGGTGCGAAAGAACTACCACCCCAGAATCCGTGTTGAGCCAAAATCTTAAACAGCCCGTTTGAGCCGATCCTTCAATTCGGTTATGGTTTTTTCGCACGCGATCGGTCTCGACGTCGGATGTCTCGATCGGCAGACCGCGTCGGCTCGGCAGCCGGTTTCATGATTCCGTTACAAGTACAAGCGAAAGGTGGCCCCATGCGAAAGTGGATGTTTTTCGGCGTGACGTTTCTCTTCACGATCGCAACTGTGAGCGGGATTGCCCTCGCCCAGGACGGTTCGGATGCGATCAAGAAAGTCATGAAGGTGGCGATGAAGGGCGCTCTGCTCAAGACGGTCGCCTCAGGTAAGGCTAACGCCAAGCAGAAGGACGAACTGCTCCAACTCTTGAAGGACATGGCCAAGGCCAAGCCGCCCAAGGGCGACGAAGCGAGCTGGAAGAAAAAAACCGATGCGCTAGTCGACGGTGCCCAGAACGAAGTCGAGGGGAAGGCCGGCGCGGGAGCCCAGCTTAAGACGGCCGCCAATTGCAAAGCTTGCCACGACGTGCATAAGGGCAAATAAGTCCCTGAAGGTAGGTGGAACTCGGTCGGCCGACCCGTCTTCCAATAGGACCGGTCGGGCGATCGTCTTTTCCTAAGTCTAATTTATAGAACATCTTACGCCACTACAACGGCACCTTTTGAGGAAAATCCGCTTGTCCCCTTGGCACCGTGATTGCTGTTTGGCTCCGCCGGCCCGATCATACTTGTTGGGCGTCGGAGTGTTGCGAACAGGTATTGCGCGGACCGACTCGATCTGACTCGAACCGGTGTGGGAGGACATGGCGTGGCGAAGGGCTCGCGCTCAAACAGGGTCTCAGGGATGGGTGCCGATAGCGAGACGCATTGCGGAAACATTGCGCGCCCGAAATCCACGGTGTGTTGGCCCGATCTCGTGGCTGTTTGCGACTCTTCCGGCGTGATCCTCGCCATCGATCCCAATGTCGCGACGACCTGGGGAGCGGCGGAAATCGACAGAGCTTCGCCCATCGGTAACAATTGGGACCAAATCGGGCTAGCCCCCGAGATTGCACGCGCGGTCTCACGCAAGATCCTTCAAACGGTCGAGTCGGGCTGTCCCGTGACGGTCGAGGTCGTGATTCCCGGGACGGAAAATGCTGTCTCTCGCGTGATCGAGTGTCGGCTTGCCCCAGTGTTCGGCTCGGGAACAGGTAAGATGGGCAGCGACGCCACAGTGTTTGTCGTCGCGCGCGATGTTTCCCACGCCCGAAAAGCCGAGGAATCATTACGCGAGAGTGAACGCGCCTATCGGCTGCTTGCTGAGAATTCCACCGACATGATCTCGCGGCACGATCCCGTAACGGGGAATTACCTTTACGCGTCTCCCGCCTGCCGGATGATCTTTCAGTATGAGCCCGAAGAGCTTGTCGGACGCGATCCTTACGAGCTGATCCACCCGGAGGATGCTCCGGAAGTGCGCCGGGTTCATACCTTGATGCTTGGTCAGACAAGCACATATACGCTTACTTTTCGCGCTCGATGCAAGGATGGCACGTTCGTATGGTGCGAGACCTCCACGCATTCCGTTCGCGACCCAAAGACCGGTGAGATGGTCGAAATTCACTGCTCGACGCGAGATATCTCCGCCCGCCGCTGGGCCGAGCAAGAGCTTCGAGAGAGCCGCGAGCTGCTTCAGGCCGTTCTCGACAACAGTCCCGCTGTTGTCTATATCAAGGACATGAACGGCCAGTACCTACTGGTTAACCGCCGCTTCGAACAGCTCTTTCAGCGGGACCGACATGAGCTGATCGGTCTCACCGACCCTCATCTTTTTTCTCCCGAGCTTGCAGCGGCATACAACGCCAATGACCGTCGAGTGATCGAGGAAAAGCAAGCGATGGAGTTTGAGGAGGTCGCGCCTCATGAAGACGGACCCCACGTTTACGTCTCGGTGAAGTTTCCGCTCTTCGACCACGACGGAAACGCCTTTGCGGCATGTGGCATCTCCACCGACATCACCCCTCGCCAGCGTGCCGAAGCGGCGCTCCGCGAGCAGTCTGAGATGTTCCAGTTGATTCTGGACACCATGGACGACGCTGTGGTCGTGGCCGACGAATCCACGCAGTTCGTCGTCTTCAACCCGGCCGCGAAGCGGATGTTCGGGCTGGGTGCGACCGACACCGACCCCTCGGCGTGGCCGGAGGCCTATGGTCTGTACCTGACCGACATGACCACACGTTTTCCCGCCGATGACCTCCCGCTGGTCCGCGCTGTTAGGGGCGAATCGAGCAACGACGTCGAGATGTACGTCAAGCACGTGGGCAAGCCCGAAGGGGCGTTCGTGATGGTCAATGGCCGTCCTCTTTGCGACGAAGCCGGACGTCCCCGCGGGGGTGTGGTTGTCTGCCGCGACATCAGCGATCGAAAGTCCGCACTCGAACGATTAACGCTTCAAAACGTTCGCCTTCAAGAGGCCGCCGAGAGCGAGCGTCAGGCTCACGAGTCGCTCAAACACGCGGAGGTTTCTTTGGTGCAAGCGGAGAAGCTCACGGCGCTGGGCCAAATGGTCGCCGGTGTCGCGCACGAGATCAACAATCCGCTCTCGTTCGTCGTGAACAACATGGCCGTCCTTCAGCGCGATGCGGTACCGCTGTGCAAGCTCGTGGCCCTATACGAAGAAGCTGGCCCCCTGCTTCAGAGGCAACTCCCCGATCTCATCAGCCGCATTCACGCGCTAGAGAAAGAGGCGGATGTCTCGTACACCCTCACCAACCTTGAACGAATCACCGCGCGCTCTCGTGAAGGCCTCAGGCGCATCCAGCAGATCGTCAAGGACCTCCGCGAGTTCGCCCGCCTCGACGACGGCGACCTTCAGGCCGTCGACCTCAACCCGGGGATCATCTCCACCGTGAATATCATTCACGGCAGGGCGATGAAGCAAGGCATCGAGTTGCTCACCGAGTTAAAGCCACTTCCTCTCGTGACGTGCTACCCGGGCAAGATCAATCAAGTGGTGATGAACCTGGTTGCCAATGCGATCGACGCCACCCCAAGCGGCGGCAGCGTGACCGTCAAAACCGAAGTCGCGGACACGATCGAACACATCGACGCAATGAAGCCCCAAGGTGTTCGGATCATCGTCGCAGATACCGGCGAGGGTATCCCAACCTCGATCCGCGAGAAGATCTTCGACCCGTTCTTCACGACCAAACCCATCGGCCAGGGGACCGGTCTGGGCCTGTCGATCAGCTACGGCATCGTCAAAGGGCATGGCGGGAAAATCCTCGTCGACTCCGAAGCCGGCCGAGGCACGACCTTCACCGTATGGCTCCCACTGATCCCCCAAGTGCCCTCGCTTCCGGCACCATAGACAGGCTTCGTCGAAGCGTTTGCTCATGGCTTTTCCAGTATTCCGGGCCGCTGGTTGTTTTAGACCGAAAATGACCGATGACCAATTCATCAAGTTCAATCGGTCATCGTGGGGGCCGACTGCCCGGAACACAGGAAGAGCCTTGCTTTTTTTTTTCCTCGTCCGACTCGGTTATTACACCGAAAGAATAATGACGACTGAAAGGTTCGGTGTCCGTCCTCCCTAATTCGTACGATTTTTTGGTATCACTAATGGTTCATCTCTCTCAATTGTCCACGTTTCGAAGAATTCCCGTATCAAAACGCTAGGGGTTAATTCGTTATGAGTTTAATGCAGCGCGATTATGAACACAATGTGCCCAGGTCAGAGCGGTTCGCGGAGTTTCTGCGGAGGCTCGCTTCATCTCCTCCCGCCTCCGACTTTGATGAGGCCTTTCATCAATTAAATGATATTCTCAATACAGTTGAAGATGAGATGACAACCATTCCGTTTGATCCTGACAACTGGCAAAACGACGGTCGAATGGATCCTCCACAGTTAGACAACATGTGTACGGTTCCTGATCGGAGTGACTTAAAGCGTTTTCGGAGTCTTGCTCACATCACACTGATCGGTGACAACGGGGCCATTCAAATCCGGGATCAATCGAACCGATCGATCCTCTCCAAACCCGGTGCCGACGGCCGAACCGTCGATGAAACGAAGGGAACATGAACGCGATCGAACGACTTCGCGACGAACTGAGCAGGCGATTTCCCGATTTCTCCATGACGATCGCCGCGCCGGATAACCACCAAGGACCATGGTTCCTGGACATCCAACGCGGTGAAGCGTCGCCGGTTGTCGTCGAGTGGCGATCAGACCGGGGATTCGGCGTCTCCACGCCGAAGGAGGATGACTTCGGGATTGGCCCTGATGAGATTCACAGCAATACAAAGTCCGCGTTTGACCGCGTTTTGCGGCTCATTCTTTCCGGGGGCTCGACAGAGCCTCCACACGCTGTCAGATTGGCCGAACTACGACAGATCCGTGGTCTTTCTCAGTCGGAACTGGCTGAACTCGCGGGCGTACGTCAGGCCAATATCTCCCGGATTGAGGGTCGGGGCGATATTTTGTTGAGCACACTCGCGAAAATCGTCTCCGCCCTCGGCGCGTCGTTGTCGATCCGGGCAAAGTTTCCGGACGGAGTCGAGAGGGAACTAAAATGGGAGCCAGACCTATGAACCCAGTGATCGGCCCAAATCATCTTCCCTCACTTCGTGATCATAAACTGCTCGAAGACCAAAGATTTAAAAAACATGTGCGGAAAATTCATTGATGTTTATATTAGTTAACAATATAAATATCTTATCGCTGGTTTCTTAGAGAAAAATCATTCTGCCTTCCGCTTCACGCGGCCCTAGCTCGGGATGGAACAGGATCAACATGTTGCTATTTTCTCTCCTTGCTTTCGGGGTTTTCGCTTTCTCCTCCGATGAACCTGAGCCCGAGAAGCTGGCACCTCCGTTCGTGATCACGGTCGTGGATGAACAGACCGGGCGAGGTGTCCCGCTTGTGGAATTGAAGACGGTCAACGACATCATCTATGTGACCGATAGCGCGGGTGTCGCCGCGATCGACGAGCCGGGGCTCATGGGTCGTTCGGTTTTTTTTCATCTAAAAAGTCATGGCTATGACTTTCCGAAGGATGGCTTTGGGATTTCCGGCAAGGCGTTGGATGTGGTCGCGGGGGGCGCGTCGACCTTGAAAATCCAACGTCGGAATATCGCGGAACGGCTCTACCGGATGACCGGTGGGGGAATTTATCGCGACTCGGTGCTTGCTGGTAAGCCTGTGCCGATCAAGTCACCGCTCCTTAACGCCCAGGTCATGGGATCGGATAGCGTCCTGATGATCCCCTTTCGCGGCAGGCTCCACTGGTTCTGGGGAGACACGAAACGGCCGGGCTACCCTCTTGGCAATTTTCACACGCCGGGCGCGACCTCATTGCCGCCGGGGCAGGGAGGGCTCGACCCCGAACAGGGTGTCGACCTAACGTATTATGTTGATCCGTCAGGTTTCGCCAGGCCCACGGCGAAACTCCCCGGTGAAGGCCCGACCTGGCTCTTCGGTCTGGCGGGATTTCGCGACACTTCAGGCGAAGAACGGCTCGTCGCCACGTATTCGAAGATCAAGCCCCCGATGGAAACCTATGAACGTGGACTCGTCGCGTTTAACCCGAAAACCTCGGCCTTTGAAAAGATCGGTTCGTTTCCTCGCGACGCCGCGGTGCAGACAAGTGGTCATACCTTTCTCCACAACGTAAATGATCTCTCTTTTGTTTACTATTCAACCCCCTTTCCAATCACGCGCGTACGCGCACGTATGAACGATCTTTCTGACATCACGCACTATGAAACCTTCACCTGTCTAACCCAAGGAAGCCGCCTCGACAAGCCCGAGATCGACAGAGGCACTGACGGTCGCGCCCGATACTCTTGGAAGGCGAATACATCGGCTGTTGATCCCGGTGAGCAGGCCAGGCTGATTCGCTCTGGAGTCCTTAAGGAAGACGAAGGATTGTTTGCCTTGCGTGACGCGGAGACCGGAAGACTCGTGACGGCTCACAACGGATCAACGTACTGGAATCCTTATCGAAATCGCTGGATCGCTATATTCTCTGAGAGTTTCGGTACGTCAATGCTTGGAGAAACATGGTACGCCGAGGCCGACACACCTCTCGGTCCTTGGGCTTATGCCCGGAAGATCGTCTCGCATGATAAATACAGCTTTTACAACCCCAAATATCATCCTCCGTTTGATAAAGACGGCGGCCGAGTGATCTTTTTCGAGGGAACCTACACTGCCTCGTTCTCGGGGAACCCGAACCCGACTCCCCGTTACGATTACAATCAAATCATGTACAAACTCGACCTGGCCGACCCGCGTCTGAACCTTCCCGTGCCGGTCTACCAGGTCGGAGGCCTTTATGCGACGGGAGCCGATGCCGCGAGACGCGCTTCGGGCGCACCTCCCTTGTTTTTCGCGATTGAGAGGGCAGGCGAGGGAACTGTGCCTATCGTTTCGACGGCGGACGGACTTCGATTGGCAACCCTGAATGATGCCGAGAAGCCCGCCTTTTACGGGCTCTCCGCTGAGGCGAAATCGACGCCAAAGCCGATCCTGCTTATCGAGGAAATCCTGGGTGACAACGCCAATAAATTTCCCAAAGTGCGAGTCTGGCCCGCACCGACGCGGGTGCGACTTCCGGGTTTAAACTCGTAACAAAGGAATTCAAAATCATCTGCACGGACTCGGGTTCCACATCGCTTCTTCTAAAGAAGGCTTCGTCCGTGTACACTCCGTTTCGAGGCATTTCCAAACAGCCAACGCGGGAGATCCGTCATGACGCTAAACATCCTTAACATGCGCATGGTCTTATCGATGGCGGTGGTTGCGACCGGCGCAGTGGCCGATGCTCAGGAGACAAGGCAAGATCCCCTCGCGAAGCCCAGAGTGGTCGCGGCTTTCAGCCCTGTCGACGGCAAAACCTGCGTGGTTTCGCTCAAGCTCGAAGGGACGCGGGTCGAAAAGGGCGACCTCGTTTGTGAGCTTGACCCGGCCGCCGTGAAAGCAAAGGTCGCCGAGCAGTCGAAAAAGGTGGAGGATGCCGAGGCGATTCACAAGAATGCCGTCGCGACTCGCGAGGACGCCGAGATGGGTGTCGCCGATTATCTCGAAGGGCCTTTCAAACAAGACCTTCAGACGGTTCAAGGGGAAATCGCGCTGGGTGAAACGGATGTGAAGCGCGCCACGGAACGGCTTGATTGGTCCACAAAGATGACCGCGAAGGGGTTTCTGAAACAAGATACGAAAGCAGCCGACGAACGCACAGTGGCCGTCGCGAAGTTCAGACTGGAACAGGCTCAATCGAGGAAGAGCATCCTCGTGAAATACACGAAGCAAAAGGCGACCAAATTGCTGATTGCAGAGGTTGAGAAAGCGCGGGCCGACGAACTGAACAAACTCGCGGAGCTGGAACTGGCCCGTGACCTCAAATCGAAGTTGACTCAGCAGGTCGAGGGCTGCAAGATCATCGCCCCAATCGCCGGACACGTGATCTATGGAGTAGGTATCGAAGAGTCCGCTGATGTCACCAAGGGAGCCCTCGTCTTCCGAGTCGTCGCCGAAGAAAAGGCCGAGCAAGACCAGAAGGCCGAGCAAGACAAGGAGGCTCCGAAGCCCAAGGCTCAGGATGAGAAGTCGTTTGAAAAAGAGATCACCATCAAGGTGAAGCTCAATTATTTGTTGTTCCTGCCGGAAGGTTATGACTCCGACAAAGGGAAGCAATGGCCGTTGATGCTCTTTTTGCACGGAGCGGGCGAATCAGGCGATAATCTCACGAAGGTGAAGGCGCACGGCCCGCCCAAGATCGTCGAATCCAAGAAAGATTTCCCGTTCATCCTTGTTTCGCCGCAGAGTCCTGGAAGAGGGTGGAACGCGGATACCCTGAGTGCCCTGCTTGATGAGGTGAAGAAGAGCTATCGCGTGGATGCCGACCGCGTCTATCTAACTGGCCTGAGCATGGGTGGGTTCGGCTCATGGGCCTTGGCCGCCGCCCATCCCGAGGTTTTCGCAGCGATCGCGCCGATCTGCGGCGGCGGTAACCCGCGCGACGCCTCAAGGATCAAGGACCTGCCAATCTGGGTTTTCCACGGTGCGAAAGACCCGACCGTGGCGCTTGCTCTCTCCGAACAGATGGTCAAGGCTCTCAAGGAGGCGGGTGCCGGCGAGGTGAAATTCACCGTCTACCCCGATGCCGGGCACGATTCATGGACCGAAACGTATAATAATCCCGAACTTTATGAATGGATGCTCAAGCATACGCGAAAGAAGTGAGGCAAAGACGATCTTTTTGCAGCGTGGGTGCTCGGCACTTACCCACGCTCCAAAATTCATCAATTTCTAGTGATCGTCTCGTGCAGGTTCAAAACCACCCGCGCCACCGAGGTCCAGGCCGCTAATTCAGTCGTATCAACATGAGTGGGTGCGGGGCGCTCTCCCGTCTGGAGAAGAGAGTTCGCAGCGCGAGGGTCGGCCTTGTATTCAGAGCGGTGTTTGTCCAGGAGAGAGGCCATCACACCGGATTCTGGAGGCCGCGGTTTGCGCGACAGCACCGTGCGATAGATCCATTCGATTTTGGACTCGCTCGAATCACCCCCCTCGCGCATCACACGTTCCGCCAGGGCGCGCGCGGCCTCAACATAGATCGGGTCGTTCAGAAGAACCAAGGCCTGGAGCGGCGTGTTTGACCGGGTACGCTTCGCTGTACACTCTTCGCGGGTCGGAGCGTCGAACGCCAGCAGGCTGGGGTGAAGAAAGGTCCGGCACCAATATGTGTATAATCCGCGGCGATAAAGCCCTGCGCCGTGGTCGGCCTGGTACTCACGGCGGGGGAAGTTCAGGTGCGACCAGTATCCGGCGGGTTGGTACGGGCGGGCACTTGGACCTCCCAACTGATCGATCAAGAGCCCGCTCACCGAGAGCGCTGTATCTCGCACGGCCTCGGCTTCGATCCGGAATCGACCTTGCCGGGCAAGCCACTGGTTGTACGGGTCTTTTTGCCGCAAAGCGTTCGAGACGATCGACGACTGCCGGTAAGTGCCTGACGTGACGACCTGTTTTACGAGTCGTTTCATATCCCAGTGATGGTCGATAAAATCGATCGCCAGCCAGTCGAGTAGCTCTGGATGCGTCGGCCAGCTGCCTTGCGCGCCGAAGTCATCGGGCGTGGCGACGATCCCTTGCCCGAACGCCAACGCCCAGATCCTGTTCACGAAAACGCGGGCGGTGAGCGGATTCTCCTTCGAGATGATCCAAGTCGCTAGTTCAAGACGAGAGGGACGAGTGTCGTCCAGCTTGACCAAAAACGCGGGCACGCCGGGAGTGACGACGGCACCCGACTCGTCGAGCCAATTTCCACGGGCGAGCACCCTAGTCATGCGCGGCGGGCCGGCTCGGGTCACCAGTGTGACGGGCATGCTCGCCTCAAGCGCGATCCTAGACTGCTTCAACGCTGAGAGCTTTGTCCGGGTCGGATCGAGTGCGGGGGCGACCGAACGATAGTAGTCGGCCACGACTTTCTTGCTGGCCGTGTCACGCTTTTCGATGGGAACGTTCAAGGCATCGGCGACGCCTTTGGGCAAGCCCCCCGCAAGAACTGGCCGAGGGCCAGTTGTCGTCGAGAGTCGGAATCGGCCAAGGGTATGGCGGCCACCGTATTCGAACGCCAAGACCACGGTCAACTCGTCGTCGAGACAGTGTTCACAGCAAGGTCCGAAATCCTCTTTCCCCTCGAAAACCGCGACATTTGGCCGTCCCGCCTGGTTCAAGATCGCCCACCCGGTGTCCTTTTTTCCGTCAATCGCGTGTGCTGCGGGATAACCCGCCTGAGAATGCGTGGCGGAGGCATTCGCGAAGACGACCGGAGCGCTTTCGGTCGTGACGCGGAACTCGCTCAGTACAAAATTGCCGTTGTCGGACCGACCCGGACCGAGCGCGGGAAAGGCACCATCTGGGAGGATTTCGAGGCGCAACGCGGTGAGCCCCGGCTCGGTCGCCTTGAAGCGGATCGTATAGGTATCGCGGTCAGGGTTCGTTCCCGAGGCCTTGATTGAGCCATCGTCGAGGACCGAGAGAGTCGCCCCGCGGTCCGAGAGGACTTTTGACGTTTTGACAACCTTCCACGAAACGTTCCGGGACGATTCTGCCTTCTCCCAGTCGGCCTGAGAATTGGCGAGTGCATCGGTCGACGTGTCGAGAGTGGCTTGTAACGCGGTGATTTCGGCTTCGAGGGCTTTCGCCTTGGCCGCTTGCCCGGGGTTCGGAACCCGCGTCGGCTCCTGGACGCCCACGGCGACCTCCTGGATGTCGGCGAAGAAGGCGGCGAAGCGGTAGAAATCCTTGGTTGTGAACGGATCAAATTTATGATCATGGCACTCAGCGCATCCAAGCGTTGCGCCCAGCCAGACGGTCGAGGCATTGCGCACGCGATCGGCGGCATATTTGGCCATGTATTCCTTGGCCTGCGCGCCCCCTTCCCGCGTGGTCATCAGCAGCTTGTTATATCCCGACGCGATCAGTTGCCGCTCACCACGCTTCTCCATAAGGTCGCCCGCGATCTGCTCGACCGTGAACGTATCAAAGGGAAGGTTATGGTTGAAGGCATCGATCACATAGTCGCGATACAAGGTGACGTCGCGGTGATTGTCGCCGTGATAGCCATCGGTATCGGCGTAGCGGACGAGGTCGAGCCAGAGCCCGGCCATCTTTTCCCCGTACTGAGGAGAGGCGATCATCTTGTCGACGAGGGATTCCCATGCGTCGGCGGCCTTATCGTTCACAAAGGCATCGACCTCCGCGGGCGAAGGGGGAAGGCCTCGGAGGTCAAAGCTAAGGCGGCGGATCAAGGTCACGCGGTCGGCCTCGGCCGAGGGTTTCAATCCCTTTTCGGCAAGTGTCGCGAGCACAAACCTGTCGATCTCGGAACGGAGAAATCCCGCCGGCGCGTCGATCTTGGAGAGGTCGGGCAATTTTGAGGAAACCGGCGAAAGATAGGCCCAGTGACCCCTTGAATTCGGCTCCCTCGGCAACCCAGCGGCGAAGTGTCTGGATCTGCGAGGCTGATAACGACTTCCCCGAGTCGGGCGGAGGCATCTTGTCGTCAGGGTTTTCGCTGAGAATGCGTTCGATCAAAAGGCTGTCGTCGGGCAAACCCGCAGTGATCACGGAAACACCCGTGAGGCCCACGAGCCCGCCGTTTTTCTCCGACGTGTCGAGCCGGAGGTTGGCTTTGCGCTTGGCGCGATCGGGACCGTGACACTGATAACACGCCTCGGAGAGAATCGGGCGGATGTCGCGGTTAAAGTCGAGGGCTTTGGGGTTCGGCTCCGCGGCGAGAGTGAGAGCGGCAGTCAGCATGTTGGCCGCGACCATCAACGCGAAAGCTCGGGTGGGTTTCATGGGAATGGAATCTCAGGCGGGGCGGGCGGGTTGCGTCGCGGAACACTCAGGCAACGCTTTTAGGTTAACCGACCGCGAGGCTGGACATAAGCCTCTCGATTGCACGGAGGCGTTTCTTTTGGAGCGCATTGTGATCAACACGATTCCCTTCCAACCGGACGCGATATCCCTCGACTTGACAAAATTTCATGACGGGATGTTTTACGGAACTTTCCCGATCCAAGGGGGTTAGGTTGTAAGTACCGGCCGCGCGCCGCTCAATTTTTTGAGTTGCCGAGAATAACCAGCGGACCTCGCGCATCGTCTAAGAGTAGGGTGAGAGAGGGCTGTCGATGTCGGACACCGATGAAGGAATGGAGGTCG
>JAYVYS010000455.1:0-2794 GCA_043784005.1 Isosphaeraceae bacterium | reverse complement strand
TGCACCTGGCGTTTTTTTCCGCTGGCGATCGCAAAGAGATGCTCCAGGATGGCGTCGCACTTCTCGAAGCACTGCGCCGAACAACCGATAAACTTGCAGTGTTCTGCCAACAGGGGCGCATCGGGGCACCGAACCTACCGCATGTGCTCTATGGTTTATTGGAGCCATGCGTCGTCGAGGTAAACGCGCGGAACGGCGGGGTGTTTCATCCGAAGCTGTGGCTTCTGCGGTTTCAGAGCCAGACCGATGGCGATGACGTCTTGCTACGCCTTCTCGTCCTATCGCGAAATCTTACCAATGACCGCTCCTGGGATTTGAGCCTCTGCGTCGATGGAGCGCCAGGAAAGCGGGCAGTTTCGCAGAACCGGCCTCTCGCCGATTTGGTTTCCTCGCTGCCCGGTCTGGGTGCGGTGACGCCGTCTCTCCGAATCAGAGAACACTGCTCGCTGGTTGCCGACGAGATTCGTCGCACGCCGTGGGAGTTACCCGGCAAGTTCGAGTCGCTAACTTTTCATACGCTGGGGCTCACCAAGAAACCGTGGCTGCCGAAACCATCCAAGCGATTGGCGGTTATCTCGCCGTTTGTCTCGGCAAGCGCCTTGGATTCGCTTGCGAAGACGAGCCAACAGCCGATTGCATTGATCTCGCGCCCCGATGAACTCGCCCGCATTTCGAAAAGTTCCTTGAACCGCTTTTCGTTCGTGAAGGTTCTGCATGAAAGCGCGGAGACCGATGACGGCGATGACGCCGTCGCAGCCGAGCACCTGACCCAAGGTCTGCACGCAAAGGCGTATATCATCGAAGATGGCTGGAAAACCACCCTTTATCTGGGTTCGGCGAATGCAACGGCTCCGTCATTGATGTCCGGAGCGAATATAGAACTCCTGGCCGAGCTTACCGGGTATAAGAGCGCTGTCGGCGGGATCGACGCTATGCTTGGCGATGACGGGCTTCAAGAATATCTCATTGATTATGTGCCACCGGATGAAGTTCCACCTCCTTCGGTCGAGGAACAGGCGGAAGAGATCATCGACTTGGTCCGGTTGGCGTTGACACAGGCAGAGATGCGCTTGTCCTGCCATCCCGCAGGGGAAGACATTTGGGATTTGAAGATCGAAGCGCAAACACTGATCAGCCTGGATCAGATAGAGTCGATTCGCCTATGGCCGATCTCTCTCGTCAAGGAACGTGCGGTTGACGCAGCTCTGTTGGCGACGGGTGAAGTCGTTGTGCCACGTTGTGCAACGGCGTCGGTCACGGGCTTTATCGCTTTCGAGCTCGTGACGACACTTTGCAGCCATGCCGTCTGCTTCGTCTTGAATCTTCCGGTCGATAATATGCCCGCCTCGCGAGAAGCGGCAATCTTGCGAACCATTATTTCAAACCGTGAGGGTTTTCTCCGTTACCTGATGCTCCTCCTGCAGGACTTCGACTCGACGTCGAACATAAGCGACCTGGTTGCTGCCCTTGGCGGCTCGTGGAACTCGTCAGCGAACGGGATTGAAGCCCTGCCATTGCTGGAGGAGATGACAAAGGCATATAGCCGAGATCCCAACCGCCTTCAGTCCGTGAAGAAGCTGGTCGAACAGCTCTGCGACACCGCCGAAGGGCGGGAGGTTATCCCGAAAGAATTCATGGACCTCTGGAGCATTTTCGAGTCGCTATTGAAGAAGGCCGGAAAATGAGCGGAGGGCGAATCGATGTCGATGCCGCGATGCGTGGTCTGAAGGATTTTCAGCGCCGAACGACCGATTACGTCTTTCAGCGAATGTACCTCGATGAATCGCCCGCCCGTCGCTTCCTGGTCGCGGATGAAGTTGGTCTCGGCAAGACGATGGTTGCGCGTGGAATCATCGCCAAGGTAATCGAGCATCTGCAATCGCAGAAGAGTGACCGTATCGATATTCTCTATATCTGTTCAAATGCGACGATTGCCCAGCAAAACCTTAATCGGCTGAACGTCACGAATCAGGAAACGTCATCGTTTGCCACGCGGCTCACGCTCTTGCCGATGGAGTTGAAAAGCCTCAAGAAAAACGGGGTGAATTTCATCAGTTTTACGCCTGGGACGACTTTCGAGCTTCGGTCACGGGGCGGGAGGGTTGAGGAACGTGTTCTGATCTATCACATGTTGCAAGGACGTTTTGGCATTCGCAAGACGCCGCTCTTTAACCTGCTTCAGGGGACCGTACAGCGTGAATCGTGGATACGGTGGATAAGGCAGCACGACATAAAATACGACGAGCCGTTGGCCGAAGCGTTTCGCGACCACATCGAATCCGACGTCGCCTTTCTGGCGGAGCTTCAGGCAGTCTGCGAGGAGTTTCGCCGTGTGAAGAAGATTCACGGCGGGCTCGCTGAAAAGCGATACCGGATGATTGGCGACTTACGCCGCCGTCTGGCGGACGTGTGCATCGAAGCCCTTGAGCCAGACCTGGTGATTCTGGACGAGTTTCAACGCTTCAAGGATTTACTCCACGGGCAAGATGAGGCTGCCGAACTGGCTCAGCAATTGTTTCGCCATCCCGAGGTGCGCGTGCTTCTGCTTTCGGCGACACCTTATCGGATGCTGTCGCTCGATGCCGAGAGCGAAGACGACCATTATGAGGACTTCCTGAAGACGCTCGGATTCCTGTTCGACAACGACGACCAGAAGATCGGGGAAATCAAGAACGAATTTCGGCGGTTTCGCCAGGCACTCTATGGCTTAAGCGGTGACAACGGGTTGGAAGCCGCTCAGATTCGGGAAACTTTGGAAGATCATCTGCGATCGGTCATTGTTCGCACCGAGCGC
>JAYVYS010000454.1:0-4730 GCA_043784005.1 Isosphaeraceae bacterium | reverse complement strand
TTTCGACGGGCGGAGTACTTGCTGGGTTGAAGTATCCCGGCCCTATGTAGATGCGGCGGAGGATGATCTCTTCGCGATCAACCTGGGGGACTTCCGTCGTCATCCCTTGGCATCCATTCTCTTAATGCCAAGCGACGGTTTGGGGAGGACGGCGGAGCGCCAATTGGCCATGTTGGGGTGGTTTTCCCGATTCCATGATCATGTATTCGGCACGTTCCGCAGATACGATCTCAAGGTCATACAGGTCGGATTCTTGTCCCCATGTGAACACGATCGTGCCGACAGGGGTGGGTGTTACCGAGCGAGGGAGGGGTTGCTTTTGCTCCTCTAAGGTCTGGGCAAGGATAAGCGCTCCGGACACCACCTCTAATGGGATTGCGTCGGCTCCTTGCCCATCCCAGTCGTCGAGAAGTGTCTCGAACGAGACAATCTGCTTACGGATTTTTTTCCAAACGCTCTGTTTGGAGTCGAGTGACTCCAATTCGGCGGCCGTTTCCACCCCGAGTCTCACCTGAGATGCTGAGGTGCTGGTCGATTCCCAACCACGACACAAGGTGGTCATTGAGATGCTCCCCAGTAATTCAAAGCATCTTCCGACGCGAGTTTGGTAAAGGTCTCAACGAGGATGGCGTGCCCCAGACGGATTCCCGATTCAACACCCACAAAGGGATCGGCCGAACCCACGGCACCGCGCGCAGTCAGGTTGAGCAGAAGCGCTTCTTTCGCCCCACCCTGACTTATCTTGCCATGGTTGGCATGGATGTGGACCCTCCCCCGTCGCGGGGTGATCTCAAAATGCCATTCCATTGTCACGCTCTCGAAGATGAGGGTGCTCGATTCAAGGGGCCGGCTATATAGGGTTGGGAGTAATTTATGCCAGTCTTGCGGGGTCTCCCATAGTTCCCCCTTCGGAATCTGATTGACATAGGTGATCTCCCACTGATTCGGGACGATTGGGGGTAAGCCGGCACGGCCGATGAATTCGCGAAATTTCGATAGCTTTTCGGCGAAATCAGGGTACAGTTCCTTGAATCTTGGATACCCACTTCCCCTTTTTCTCCAATTGTAAATAAATCGGTTATCCTGGATCTGAATGACCCGGTCGTCCGTAGAATTGATGAATTGGATTCGGTCGGAGTTGTCCGCCGCCAAGAGTTGTAGAGAAGGGACGACCCACTCCTGTTCATTCCCGAACTTCTCGTTCTGGTCCAGTATCCGTTGTGCATCTACAGCTTTAAACCAGGATGACTCCAGCGATTCTTTCCAGAACCAGCCATAATGCGCGCTCGTGAAACCGGCGATCGGCTGGAACTGAATCCCGATCACGACCTCGACAACCGGCGGGTTGTTCAGGGCTGCGGACGTGAGTGTTTCCATTGCCATAGGTATTACAATACGGAGAAGGTTAGCGGACGAGGTTCTTCGTCACCCGCGAGGATTGAAAAATACCCCACCGCCGGGGCACCTTCCACTGAAATAGGACAGGCTAGGGCCGGAATCTCCCTAAAGGCACCCGCAATCTGAACAAATGTCGACAAAAAACCGAAACACATCTATCTGTATCAGGCCGGGTCAGGCACGAGAACTAAGGCGGGACCGACCGCATGATGATGGACTCCGCCACGCACGCACGCACTCACGTTGGGCAATCCCATTGTTCACCGGATCTATCTGTCCACGATTTAGATCGTTACGTGGTGGGCAATGGTCAATACTCATTTTACAGGGCTCTTTCACTCCACAATCATCTCCCCATTCATCACCATCCAGTGTCCTGGAAAGGTGCAGAGGAATGGATATCGTCCCGGCGTTTTTGGTGCGCTGAAGGTGATCGCGAACTTCTCTGAAGGGTACACCATGTCGGTGTAAACCAGCACATCGTCCGACTTTGGGACATAGTGGCGGGCGACGGCTTCGGGGTCGGCGATCATCCGGTTCGTCAGGTCTCCCACGGCTTGTAACGTGCCGGGGTTGATTAACGCCCAGTTGTGCGGCACAACGTCCGGGTTTGAGAAGGTCAATTCGATCGGCTCGCCGACTTTCACTCTGAAGGATCGCACCGAGAAACTGAGGTTCTGGCCTGCCTCGATCACCAGTTTGCGAGCACCCGGCAGCGGCTTGCGCCAGGGGTTTCGCTCCGCTTGCTTCGCACTTGCCAGGTCGGACAGGATCGGATGGGCGGCGATGATCTTTTCGGAGGGTCGATAGCCGGGGAATCCCGTGAATGGAGCCGCCATCGCGTGGACGGTCGCGAAGAGGTCTTGCGATCGGCCGGCATCGATCTTGAGGCGAAGGTGAAGCTGATTCACGGGTTGAAGGTCGGGGATTTCGAGGAAAAGCGAACGCCCGTCGCTCAGCAACGTGGCCGAGCGGATCGGCATCGGGTCGTGACCGGGCATTCCGGGATGGCGAGGAGAATACTCACGCGACCCATAGCCCGCACTGTAGCGGTAATTCCATGCTTGCGCGAAGTGATTTTTCGTATTCTCAACCAAAGATCGATCGATGGAATTGCTAAACGTGACGAGCACGCCGTTTGTGTGCGCGTGAAAGCCCACAGAAAGCTGGACCGGGTCGCCGGTGTGACGGACGCGCTGAAAGCAGCCGTCGGCAGGGGTGTAGGTGCCCCAACCGCCCATCCCGGTGACATAAAGTTGGCCGTCCTTGGCACGGAATCGACCGCGATGCGACCCGGAGAGGAACTCGCCGGGAAGCGGAATCGCCGCTCCTTGGGCCTGCCCGTCGACATGCTCTCGCACGATCAGAAACATCGAACCGGTTCCATACGAAAAATGGAGCATTTGGCCTTTCAACGGTCCCCAGCGATCGCTGTCGACGGTGGTCTGCCCGCCGCTGGAATTGTCGAGACCGCGCGGCAGGTAGACGAGCGGCAGATCGGGCGTTTTGCCCCCCTTCGGCCCCATATATCCGTAGTGGCCGCCGGTTTTGACCTCGCAAATCATCGACGCGGGAACCCAGTCACCTTCTGAATTGGGTACGGTCAGGACGCCATCGGGGCTCAGTCCGAGGCCGTCGGGGTTCCGAAAACCGGTTGCGAGAACATCCACGGTTTTGCCGTCGGGATGGACCCGGATCAACCCTTGCGGGCCGGACGCGGTGTAAAAGTTTCCTGCGGAGTCGCGCTGAAGGCCGGAGACGAAATCGTGACCGGCGGGCGACGTTGTGTAAGCATTGCTGATACATTCATAGTAATCATATTCGCCGTCGCCATTGCGATCATGGAGGGCCGTGATCTGATCGCGGCCCAGGACGTATGGTGTGCCGTTCGCGATCACCAGGCCAAGTGCCTGATGAAGGCCCGAGGCAACGCGCCGCCAGCGGACGTTGGTGAGCGAGTCATCGAGCCCTTCGACGCGCCAGACGTCTCCGACCATGGTGCATAGCAGGGCGGTGCCGTCGGGCAGAAAATCATGGTCGCCGAAAAAAAGAAGGGCGTTCCAGGGGTTTTCGAACGGAGGCTCGATCGTGTCGATCGCGTAAGGCCGCCCTTTGCCGAGGCTTCCTTTTGTGGCGATTACTTGCGGCCATTGGAGGGGGCCGCCGCGTGTAAGCGCAGCCAGCGGGTGAGTATCGGTGGGAGCGACAAGTCGGGTGAACTTGCCGTTCTCGTCGACGCGGGGGGCGTCGAGAAACTCGGTGTCACCGATGCGATATGCGAAAACGACGTGCGTTCCGTGTCGATAAAAACCGTGATAGACGAACGGCTGATCGGGCTTCATTCCTTCGGGACGAGGCAGGAGGGTTCCGTCGGCCACCAGGCCGTCAAGGAATCCGTGCCGCTTCGGCGTGGTGGTGACGAACCCTCCGCGCCAGAGCGCTTCGTAGCAAAGAGTCTCGGGGTTGAAGCACACCGAAAGCGCGCCTAGCCTGACGCAGACCCCTTTGGGAACCGTCATATTTCCGATCCGCAAGACCCCGGAGAGGACACTCCCTAGCTCGGTCTTGCTCCAGCGGTCGTCCACCCACACATCATCGTTTTGATTCCCCCAGTGGCCGTATTTGACGCCGTCGACGCCGGGGAATTCGGGGAGCAAGAGTTGAGTGCCCGATTGCTTATGAAAGAAGTCCGCCTCCTTGGCATAAAAATCATACAGGCGGTCGCGGTTCACGTGGGTCTGCTGGTTCGGGTGCTCCTCGGGGTGAAGCGGAGCACGGTCGTAATCAAACGCGGCGGGGGCATGTCCGTGAGCGAGGCGGAGGTCGGGCATCTCCGGGGTGGGAGCGTTACCAAGCGCGGTCAGAAACCGGATCAGGTCCCGACGCTGTGTGGATGTCAGGGCGGCGGCGATCCCGTCGGGCATGAGTGATCCTTGAAGTCGCACGTCCTCGATATCGCTCCGCGACAGACGGGTGTGGGCTCCGGTGCTGGGGTCGCGAAGGACGATTTCGGTCGGCGTCTCCGACTGTTTGTAACCTTGGACCATCCGCCCGTCGGCCGTGGCCACGACGACCGCCGCGTATTCGGGCTTGACCTCGCGCGCGGGCCAGAGGACCGATTCCACAATCGCCTCTGGCTTGAGCCGTTTACCGACGTCGGTCAAGTCCGGGCCGACGGTCCCTCCCTGCTTCCCCACCTTGTGGCAAGAAAGACAGCCCGTGCGGGCGTCGGCGAAAACTCCCGCCCCGCGATTGGGATCGCCCGATGCGTTCGCCTCGACGACAAGAGTCGCGACCTTCACTGGGTCGAACTCAAAGGGAATCGCGCCTAC
>JAYVYS010000453.1:0-3597 GCA_043784005.1 Isosphaeraceae bacterium | reverse complement strand
GAAGCGAGTTTCGGCAAGCAAACCATCGAAGAGGTGAAACGAACGCCGCTTGTGGCGCTCTTGAAAGCACGGCTGACCCATCCTCAGAATCGCGCGCTTGACGAGCACGCGCCGGAAACGATTGGCGTCCCCAGCGGCAATCGGATTCGCCTGTCCTATGAGTCCGGTCGACCGCCGGTGCTCGCGGTTCGTCTTCAGGAGCTTTTCGGGCTCAAGGAAACGCCGAGGGTCGCAGGGGGTCGCGTCCCGGTGATTCTTCATCTGCTCGGTCCGAACTATCGCCCCGTGCAGGTGACCAACGACCTTCGGAGTTTCTGGGCGACAACCTATTTCCAGGTTCGAAAAGACCTGCGCTCGCGGTACCCCCGTCATGCCTGGCCCGATAATCCCTTAACCGCGCAGGCGGAGGCCAGGGGAGGGAGACGCTCTTGAAATGGCTCGACGTTCACGGGGCGCTTTCTTTGAAATGCGAGGAACTTGCTCTCGCTTGATGCATTCGCCAGCGATCGGCTCACGCGGGTTTGTTCCGAACGTCGGGCGAGCCTCCGGACACCAGAGTGAACGAAAACGGGACATAACCCACGATCACAAGCATCCTCGACATTCCCGTTAAAGTCGTCACAACCGACATCCGATGATGAAGTAGCGAGAAATGCGCTCCGGGTTCGTTTGAGTCGTGGGAGAACGTCGGATGTCGAGCTGGACCACAGCGAGGAATCGCGAGAGGCGTCGCCGCACGCGGACGTTGAGCTGCGAGACGCTGGAAGGGCGCGTGTTATTGTCGAACGTGCCCACAGTCATGGTCGGCACTCCTCGTCCGATCGACACCGCCGTGGCCTCCCGACACGAGCGCAGGATTGAGATTGCCTCCTCACAAGGGGCTCCCTCCTACCCCATGCCCGTCCCGAGCCAGACCATCGACGCACAGGGAAAATTCGCCTACGACACTTTTAATCGCGGTGTCACCATGGCCAAGGCCTCGCCTGTGCGAAAGGTGGGGCTAAGCTACGCGAAGCTGACCGTGGCGCATGACACCACAAAAGTGGGCGCGGCGTATCTCCATGCGGTGGTCCGAGGAGACGGCAAAGAAATCAATCAACTCAGCAGGACCCGCCTCGTCCATAAAGTCGCTAAGGACTTCACCTCGCTGAGCCACTCCTCGGCCGTGAGGCACGTCGGACACGCCTTTGCGAAATTTGGAAATATCGTCTCCGATCAGTGGAGTCAGTACTTCGGGCCGAAGCACTCAAAGCCCGCGACCCACAAGTCTTGATCGGACGACGACTCCAGCGATTCACCGCCGCGCCGCGCATCACCCGCGGCTTTCAACGCTCGTCGGCGTTACCGTCCTTCGTGGGCGGCTCCACAATGACATGGCGGTTTCCGTAGAGGTCCTCGAAGATGGCCTGAACGCCCCATCGCACCTCCTCGGGTTCAAGAGTGATCGCCACCCCGCGCGAGCGCAATATTTCGACGTCTTTCCGGCAATTGTTGGAGGCGAAGATGAGTGTTTGCTTGCCTATGGGCGTGGAATGAGTTCCCTGAGTTTCGTCGGCAAGATAGAGCACGATCTCGACGTCGGGCTGACCTGGCACGCCGACGGTGACCCAACGAACGCCGGGTCCGACGGGGTTGTCACCGCAAAGAATCAGGCCGATGACTTCCGTGTAATAGCGGATTGCCTCGTCATAATCCTTCACAAACAGCGTGACGTGCGAAAGTCTAGTGAACATGGCGGATACGCCGATCGTGTTTGTGCCGAAGGCCCCAGGCCGGCGGTGTGTCCCACCCGACCATTCACGAGTACACTATCCGCCGCCGACGCCGACCCTTGTGTCACGATATGGCACGGCGCCGCTCGGTGTCTTCCAATCAACGAGACGCGACGTTGTGCATGGTATCCACGTGGAGACAACGCCACACGGCGTCTTCACTATCGGCGCAATGTGGGCACAAAGATGACGACGATCGATCCTTTCCCGTTTCCCCCGATGTCGCTCCCATGGAGATGTGGACAAGGATGATCGCGATTACAAAAATGTTGATGTAAGGATCAAAGATCCAGCGCAAGATCGACTTCATTCTGAGCCTCCGCGACTCGATGCTTGTGATCGAAACCCGCTGTATTGCCCGGTTGTTTTTAGCAAATGTTGTTCCCGAACCACTCACATCTCCAATCTAGGCCACAAGTGATGCGTTTCGTCGCATCCATGTGGCGTTTTTTTTGAATTTGAGGTTTGCTGGCGACACCTCTCCGCGGAGAAAATTTCAACTCTTGCCTCTCTTATCATCGAGGCGGCCGGGGTTCTCGTCCTGACAATCACTTTCAAGCTTCGAAAAGCGAAAGACGCCCGGTCGAGAAATTCATCTCGATCGGGCGTCACAGTAAGTTCGGAAGCATTGCGAGCCCGTTCGGCGGCCCGCTTCCGGCTACTTCGTTTTTTGTGTATGTGAGTTCGCCTTGGGAGTCGGGATCGCGACGAGATGGCCACTCGCGAACTTGTAGAACGTTCCTCCCGGTGGCGTAAGCTGGACCGAGGTTCTGCCGTGGTAGAAGTGGAAGTGTTTGTAACCCGGATTCGGCACGCCCGCGAAGATCGGGTTGCTTGTCGCGGTCGGCACGAACTTGACGTGTCCCGCGCGGCCGATCAACTGGTTGGGGCCGGTCCCCCCCTTGAGCGTGTTTTGCCCGAACCAGCCGTGCAAACGGGTCGAGCCGGCTCCAGCCTGGAGCACGTTTTGACCGTGGCCGTGGCCCCCGTCGAGCAGCACGCCGATCGACTTGTCGACGGACGGGTCGACACTGATGGTGTCGCCGGCCTTCGAACCGTAGGCGATGATCTGGCTGATCGCCGACGCCAGCGGCCGGACCAAATCGAGCTGACCGTTCACCGTCACGTTCAGATTGTTGATGGTCGGGTCCGACACGCTCGGCGTCTCGCTGATCAAGATGGTGTTCGTACCCTGATCGGTCCGAGGCTTAGGAGTCACGATCAAAACCGTGCCGATCAACCGGACCGTGCCGGTATCGACAGGAACAACGGACACATTCAGCGTGACCGTATTTGTATTACCAGGCACCGACGCGGGTGAGCCCCCGATGTTGGTGGCCGTGTAAGTAAAGGTATCGGTTCCGGTGAAGCCCGCGTTCGGCGTGTAGGTCAAAGTTCCCGCGCTCGCGTCCAGGAGCGAGATCTTGCCATGAGACGGCTGAGCAACGATCGAGAATGAGGTCATTACCGCCGAATTATTCGGGTTGTTGTTCGTCGCTTTGAGGATCACCTTGGTGGCGGTGGAAGTGCCCACGGCCTGGGTCCTCGGGTAAACCAGGGGGCTGAATGTCAGGGTCGCCGGATGCTTGGTCGTGTCGGCGATCGCGCTGACCTGAAAGGTTTGCAGCGCGGTGGTGTTGGTGCTGGGGTCGGTCGCCGTGACCTTGATGGTGGACGTTTCCCCAGGGATCGCGCCGGTGGCATCGATATGGATCACACCGTTGGTATTCACATCAGAGAGTGTTGACGATGTGATTGTGACCGGGCTGATCGGCTGAGATTTCTCACCCCCGAGTCCAGCGTTGGTCTGAACGGCGACTTGCTC
>JAYVYS010000452.1:0-2494 GCA_043784005.1 Isosphaeraceae bacterium | reverse complement strand
TGTTGGGGCGTTGATTTATCTTCCCCAGGAAGGGCGCGGGATCGGCTTGATTGAGAAGTTGAAAGCGTATGCGCTGCAAGATCAGGGGATGGATACTGTTGAGGCGAACCTTGCGCTGGGCTTTCGAGCGGATGAGCGGGATTACGGGATCGGCCTCCAGATTCTGCAAGACCTGGGGCTGACCAAGATCCGCCTCCTGACGAACAATCCCAAAAAGGCCGATGCGTTCGTGATTCACGGCCACGGTCTGGAGGTCGTCGATCAGGTGCCGATCATCGCCCCCGACGAAGCGGACCGCCGCAAGTACATGGCCGCCAAACGTGACAGAATGGGGCACTTGCTGCCGCCGGAGGGCACCTGATTTGTGCCTTCAATCGCGCATCGCCGCGAACGCCTCGGTCGCCGCATGGATCGTCTGTTCAATATCGGATTCGGAATGCGCCGCCGAGACGAACGCGGCTTCGAACTGACTGCAAGGGAGATATACGCCGCGGGCCAGCATCTCCCAGAAAAAACGGCCGAAGCGATTGGTGTCGGAACGCTTGGCGTCTTCGTAGTTGTGGATGGGCTCCGGGTTGAAAAAGAGTGTGAGCATACTGCCGACGCGCTGAACGACGTGGGGAATGCCGGCGTCAGTCGCGGCACGGTCCAGACCTTCGGCCAGTCTGGCCGCAAGGGTTTCGAGGCGGTCGTAGGGCGGGTGATCGCGAAGCATGGTTAAGGTCGCGATCCCGGCCGCCATCGCAAGCGGGTTTCCAGAAAGTGTCCCCGCCTGGTAGACGGGTCCTACTGGCGAGATGTAATCCATGATTCCCGCACGGGCACCATAAGCCGCTGCGGGAAGTCCTCCGCCGATGATTTTGCCCAGAATCGTGAGGTCCGGGGTGATCCCGAAACGAGCTTGGGCTCCACCGTAGGCGAGTCGAAACCCTGTCATGACTTCATCGAAAACGAGGAGGGCTCCGTCCTTCGCGGTCAATTCGCGAAGTAATTCCAGATAACCGGCACGAGGCGGGACAAGCCCCATGTTCCCCGCTACAGGTTCGACCAACACGGCGGCGATCTTACCGGGATAATGGTCGAAAATCGTGGCGAGAGACGCGGCGTCGTTAAACGGGCAGAGAATTGTATCCATTGTCGCGCCCGTGGTCACGCCCGGGCTATTCGGCGTGCCGAGCGTGGTCGCCGCCGAGCCTGCCTGGACGAGCAATGCATCGACGTGTCCATGATAATGCCCGGTCATCTTGACGATCTTGCTTCGACCCGACACTCCCCGCGTGACCCGCACCGCAGACATCGCCGCTTCCGTCCCTGAGGACACAAAGCGAACCTTCTCGATGGACGGGACGGCCGCGATGACCATCTCGGCGATCTCGGTTTCGCGGGTGGTCGGCGCTCCGAAGCTCGACCCCAATTCCAAGGCGGAAACCACCGCCGCGCGGACCTCGGGATGAGCGTGACCCAGGATCATCGGTCCCCACGAACCGATAAAGTCAATGTATTTATGACCATCGATATCAAAGAGGTAAGCGCCGTCGCCCTTCGCCATGAACGGCGGCTCTCCGCCGACAGCGCCAAACGCCCGCGCCGGGCTATTCACTCCACCCGGGATGACTTTGCAGGCGCGGACGAAGGCGTCGTGGCTCTTGAAAAGGGAAAAATCCGGCTTCGATATGGCGGGGGTGGTCACGTTGTCTGTCCCACAATGGTTTCGGGCATTCCTACAGGAATTTCGTCGAACGGAGCAATCATCGCGCGAAGCGCTTTAACGGATTAAATTCCGCTTCCGGAGTTCTCCCGCAGCCAACGCGCGACATCGGGTGCATGATAAGTCAGGATCATGTCGGCCCCTGCCCTTTTGAAGCCTGTCAGCGTCTCCATCACCACACGCTTCTCGTCGATCCAGCCGTTCATCGCGGCGGCTTTCACCATCGCGTATTCGCCCGAGACGTTGTATGCGGCGACGGGGACATGGAAGGTCTCCTTCACTCGGCGAACAATATCGAGATAAGCCAGGGCCGGCTTGACCATCACGATGTCGGCCCCTTCGGCGAGGTCGAGGGCCACCTCTTTGATCGCTTCGTCTCCGTTGGCGGGGTCCATCTGGTATCCGCGACGGTCCCCGAAGGCCGGGGCGCTCTCGGCGGCGTCACGAAACGGGCCATAGTATCCGCTCGCGAACTTGGCGGCGTAGGAGAGAATCGGTATCTGCGAAAATCCCGAGGAATCAAGCCCGGCCCGGATCGCCTTCACCATGCCGTCCATCATTCCCGAAGGTGCCACCATGTCGGCACCCGCGCGCGCGTGGCTGACAGCCTGCTCGGCCAGGAGCGGCAATGTGGCGTCGTTATCGACGTCGTACGTCACTCCGCGCTTGACCAATGGACCGCAATGGCCGTGATCGGTGTACTCGCAAAAGCAGACGTCGGTGATGACAAGCAGGTCGGGAGCCGTCTTCCTGGCGATCCGAATGGCTTCCTGCACGAGCCCCGTA
>JAYVYS010000451.1:0-9414 GCA_043784005.1 Isosphaeraceae bacterium | reverse complement strand
CAGGTTGTATCCCAAGGGGCTGCCTCGATGCGGCGTCGAGATGAAGATCACCCGCTCCACCGAAGGCACCGGCTCGAAAATCAGCGCTTGAACAAGCCGTTCCTTGAGAGCAAGCTCCATCTTGAGTTCTTCGGAAGGAATCTTCGAGGCGAGGTTCCAAAACTCTTGCCCACTCGAAACCAGCGCGAGGCGCGAAAGCAAGCCCCCCATGCTATGTCCCACCAGCACCATACGGTCGAGAGCGGGGTCGAGATGCTCGGGGTCAAACTCCTGGCGGACGTCGTTAATCGCTTCGCGAAACCGCGCCGCCGAGCTCAGAATCGGGTTTCCGGTCGTGTAATAAAACAGCCAGAACTGATAGCGCTTGCGAATCTCGGGATCACCCCGAAGCTCATTCACAGCTTGGGCCCAGGCAAGCGGACTCGACGCCAACCCATGAACGAACACCACGGGGATCTTCCCCGGCTCATACGCCTCTTGCATGTACAGACCCGTCCGCATCGTGACGAGGTCCGGCAAAAGGACACCGAGCGTGCTCAGAATCGTGAACTTTTTCGAGCCGAACTGGCGCGCCACGGGAGTCGTCAGGTCGTACGCCAGTGACAACGATCGACCGCCCGGGCTCGTTTCCCATCGCATCTCGGAATTCCGAAGCGGGTCGATCAATTCCAGCACCGCGGACGAATTTGTTCCGTTTCCGGGCAAAAGAATGGCGGTCGCGCCATTGCGAAGCTCGTTCGGAAAAAAACGCTCTTTGTCCGGCACCTTCGTCCCTGGTGGTACGATCCTGGAAAGGACAAGAGGGGCCCCGAAACCGTCTCGCGCGATGTGATGATGGAAGCCGGTGATCTCGAACGAGCGGGTCGGCAACGCCTCGTCCCACTTCCGCGGCGCAAAGGAACTGACCGTCCCCCGTACCGCGATCCCTTCGCGGGCCAAGACGTCGGTCCATTGGGAACCCTCGTTCCGGGCGACACGATCCGCTGTCTGCAAGGCATATTCAATGGCCCGACGGTAAACCAAACGGGCACCGGTGATTCCGTCTCCGTTCGCGCCCCCCTCCGCCTCGGCGAGAGCGTAGGGGAGCGCCTTTAACGCCGCTTCGCGATAGGAACGAATCGACCGAAGCGGGTCGACACGCTCGGCCACCACACCATCATGCAACAGGTCAAGCGACTCTTGAGGTGCCGGAGTCGTCGCGCCCAGCATCGCGCCATTCGGGTGGTCCAGCGCGGCATACCGGTGGACCCTGACGCCGGTGCATCCTCCTGCCAGCACAGCCGTTACGATCAAAAGCGCGAACATATCCCTCGGACGAGGCTCATTTCCTCCAGCCCCGAGCGCTCGCGGATCTTTTGCCGAACGGGACCACTCCATCTCTCGTAATCCTCGCAAGTTCCACGAATCAGCATGCACACGCCTGTTTCATGACCGTGGGTCGCGAGGAAATCTATCATATATCGCAAATACTGTCACACCCGAGATCAAACGGTCCTCTCACTCATGCGTTGAGGTTTTCAAATCGTCCGAAAATCCCGTTGACCCGAAACTTCGTCGCGTGTACTGTACGTTGGTTCCCTGAAAGATGAAGAGGATTCGGCCTGACTCACCTGGAAAGAGAAGTGTCGACGGATGATCGTGTTTGCCTGCGGCGGATGGCAAGAAAACGGAGATGAATAGGTTTGTTCTGAGCCGACCGTGAATCATGTGGCGAGTAGAAGGCGGTTAAAGTAAGACTCACGACGTCTTGTGCGTCCCTGAGACCTGTCTTCTCAAGGATTTCAACATGTGCGGCATTGTCGGTTCCGCGTGGACGAGCCCCGATCGAGCGCTGACGAGCGAACAGCTCGCGGCGATGACGGACCGGATCGCCCACCGCGGGCCGGACGACTCGGGCGTTTATCGCGACGAGCATGCCGCGCTGGGTTTTCGACGCCTCGCAATCGTTGACCTCGCCGGAGGTCATCAGCCGCTCTCCAACGAGGACGGTACGATCTGGACCGTGTTCAACGGCGAGATTTACAACTTCCCCGCACTCCGCCGCCGACTCGAAGCACGCGGACACACGCTTCGAACGCATAGCGATACCGAGGTGCTCGTCCATCTTTATGAGGACGAAGGCACCGGACTTTTTGAACTGCTGCGCGGCATGTTCGCATTGGCGATCTGGGACGCCCCGCGCCAGACCCTCATCCTCGGGCGCGATCGGCTCGGGCAAAAACCTCTGATTTATCGCCACGACGGCTCTCGACTGCTTTTCGCCTCCGAGCTGAAAGCCTTGCTCACACTTCCCGAGGCGGAATTCCCTCGGCAAGTGGACCCGAAAGCGGTGGATCGGTACCTGACCTATGGATACATCCCACACCCAGGCACAATCCTCAAGGATGTCTATAAATTACCCCCTGCGCATTACGCGGTGTGGCACGATGGAAAGCTCGCTCTGGGCCGATACTGGGACCCGGATTGGAACGCCGAGAAAACGTTCGCCCCGGGTGAGGATATCGAGCAACTTCGCGGATTATTGTCAGAGGCGGTCGCCGAACAGATGATTGCCGACGTCCCGCTCGGAGCGTTCCTCTCCGGCGGGATCGACTCGACGGTCATCGTCGGCCTGATGCAGCGCGCGGCGACGCAGCCCGTGCGAACGTTCTCGATCGGCTTCGACGACCCCGCGTTCGACGAGACCCGTTACGCCGAAGCCGCCGCGAACTATCTGGGCACGACGCATCACTCGTTCAAGGTCGTCCCCAAGGCCTGGGAAACCCTGCCCGCGCTGGCCGACCAGTTCGACGAACCGTTTGCGGATAGCTCCGCCCTGCCGACCTGGTATGTCTCGCGAGAGACCCGCCGCGAGGTGACCGTCGCGCTCACCGGCGATGCCGGTGACGAGCTGTTCGCGGGCTACGATCGCTATCGGGCCGTGGCGCTTTCGGCGATGATCGATCGCCTTCCCGAAGGCCCTCGCGGCGTATTAAGCGGGCCGCTCGCCCGTGCGTTGCCGACATCCGTCCGTGCGAAAACGCGGCTGCGGGCCGTTCGCCGCTGGCTCGAAGCCGTGGGCGACGAGCCCGTGGCACGCTATCTCCGATGGGTCTGCATGTTCGATGAGCCGAGTCGCGTGGGCCTCTATTCCGACGCATGGCTCGACACCCTCGCAAGCAATTCGACGGAGGAAGCCGATCCCGTGGCGATCCTCCGCCGCGCCTTCGATGCCGCCTCGAAACGCGACGCGGTCACACGTGCGACAGTCGCCGACTTGCTCACCTATTTACCTGGCGACCTCCTGGTGAAAGTGGACCTGGCAAGCATGGCCAATAGCCTGGAATGTCGCGGTCCGTTCCTGGATCATCGCGTCGTGGAACTGGCCGTGTCCTTGCCGATCGGGCGCAAGCTGCGTCTACGCAAAGGCCGATCGAAATTCATCTTGAAACAAGCCTTTGCCGAGCTGATCCCACCCGCGATCCGGTCACGTCCCAAGATGGGATTCGGCGTCCCGCTCGACCGCTGGTTTCGTGGTGAATTAAAGGAAGAGCTTCGCGGCGTGCTTCTCGATCCCGTCGCCACGTCTCGCGGCCTCTTTCGTCCCGAAGCCATCGCTCGTCTGATCGATGAGCACATTAAAATGACGCGCGATCATGCGTATAAACTCTGGGGCTTATTGATGCTTGAACTCTGGTTTCGTCATCATCTCGATCCACCGGCAAAAGTGAGTGGCTCATGATTGATTCCAGGGTGGTGGAAGAAAGCCAACCATCGGGTGCCACGGGTTGTACCCAACCCGTGTGACGCAAGCATAGGCCAGCACATGGGTTGGGTACAACCCGTGGCACCCTGATTAGGCCTCTCAACGCGAGGTTTCAACCCACCACCTCGGAGCCCCTCATGAGCTAAGTGAGTTAAGAGAATATCTCAAAACTCTACCAATCGCTCTTGGAGGGTGGGTAAGCGCTGCCTGATTCACCATATATAAGCGATCGATAAATGGTGGGTCTACAAAACTAACTTTACAGATCAATCACGGCGCTCACCACGGTGTCTCCCATCACATGGGCGAGATGGAATCCGAGCTTCTCGCAGACGCGCTGCATCTCTTGGTTTTCGGGAAGGATCTCGGCGGTGATCCGGTCGAGGTGCTCTTCGCGACCGACAGTGATCAGTCGCTTCAAGAGCTCGGTTCCCAGGCCAATCCTTTGTTCGCTGTCGGAGATGATCATGGCGAATTCGGCCTCGTTTCGGCCGTGCTGTTTCCCAAGGCGCGCCACACCGATGATCGAGCGCTCGCCTGTGTTCGCGTCCTTGGCCTCGGCGACCAGGGCCAGTTCGCGATCGTAATCGATGAAGCAGATCCGGGTCAGCCGCTCATGGGAGACACGGGCGGAGAGCTTCATCGCGTGGAAGTACCGCAACGAGACGCTTCGCTCCGAGAGCGTTCCGTGAAACTTCGCGATCGCGGGTTCGTCCTCGGGACGAATCGGTCGAATCGACAGATCGCGACCTGTTTTGTCCCGCCAGACTCCGACATACTGCACGGGGTAAGGCCGCACGGCGGGTTTGGGAAGTTTCTCCGCGGTCATTTCCGGGCCGTGGAGAATCACCCGAGCATCAAGGGCGACGAGACCGCCGGGGCCGGGTGCCGCCAAAAGCGGGTTGATGTCGATTTCACAAATCCAGGGTTGTTCAACAACCAACCTGCTGAATCGAACGAGCAGTTGTTCGAGCGCGGGCAGGTCGACCGGAGCACGGCCTCGCACCCCCTTCAAGGCGTGGTAGATCTTGGTCTGCTCCATCATCCGGCGCGCCAGAGTCGTATTCAACGGCGGCAGGGCCAGGGCTCTGTCCTTGAAGACCTCCACAAGCTGGCCGCCCGTGCCGAACAAGAGGACCGGGCCGAACTGGGGGTCGAGGCTGCTGCCGATGATGATCTCGTACGCATCAGAGTTATGGCTGACCATCGGTTGAACGGTCACGCCCAGAAAGTGGCCCGGGCCGGCTTTTTCATGCACCGAGGATTCAATCAGCGCATACGCGCGCCGGACATCGGCCGCATCGGTCAGATTGAGCCGAACACCGCCGACGTCTGTCTTATGCGTGATGGTTTCTGAGTGAAGCTTCAACACAATTGGATATCCGAGCACATTGGCCGCGTCGGCGGCTTCGGCGGCGGACGTCGCGACCCTCGTGGCAACCGTGGGAATGTTGTAGGACGAGAGCAAATCCTTTGACTCAAACTCGGTCAAGACCTTCCGACCCGTCTTTCGCGCCGCCCCGAGAAGCTCGGCGGCCTTGACACGACCCACCGCGTGAGAGGCTTCATCATCGGCCGTTTCGTCGCGCGTCGGCGTCTCATAAAGCCCGCGAAGGTTGTAGGTCGACCGCCACATCGAGTGAAACACCCGCGCGGCGGTGTCGGGATAAGGGAATGTCGGGATGCCCGCCTGATTCAAGATCGCCTCGCCGGCGGCAACGACGTTTCCGCCCATCCAGCTCGCCAGTACGGGCTTGCCTTCGATCTTGGCGTAAGGGCGAAGTTTTTCGGCGGTGCCGGTCGGGTCGCTCATCGCCTGGGGAGTCAGCACGACGAGCAAGCCGTCACTGTTCGGGTCGGCCGCGGCAACCTCAAGCGCCTTGGCATAGCGCGCCGGGTCCGCGTCTCCCAGCACATCGATCGGATTACCATGGCTCCAGGGGCCGGGCAAGAATGTGTTCATTGTCGCAATCGTTTCGGGCCGCAGCTCGGCAAGCTCTCCCCCGTTGCGAATCAAAGCGTCGACGGCGAGCACACCGGGCCCGCCGGCATTGGTGACGATCGTGAGCCGGGGGCCCCGAGGCCGGGGCTGCTTGGCAAGGACTTCCGCGAGATAGAAGACCTCGCTGATCGTTTCGACCCGCAGGACCCCGCAGCGGCGGAACGCGGCATCGAGGACCTCGTCGCTTCCCGCGAGCGACCCCGTGTGCGATGCCGCGGCCTTCGCGGCGGCATCGGTTCGCCCCGCCTTGATCACGATGATCGGCTTGGTGAGCGCGACCTCACGCGCGGCGGACATGAACGCGCCGGCGTCTCCAATCGACTCCATATAAATCACGATGCACTTTGTATACGGGTCGTCGCCAAGATAGTCGATCAAATCGCCCCAACCGACATCAAGCATCGAACCTATCGAAACGAACGCGCTAAAGCCGACATGTTCACGCAAGCTCCAGTCAAGAATCGCCGTGCAAAGCGCTCCCGACTGGCTCAAAAACCCGACGCTGCCCGGCCGCGCGATCTCGCCTGCGAACGTGGCGTTGAGCCCCGTGTATGGACACATCACGCCCAGGCAGTTTGGGCCGATGATCCGCATCCTTCCGCGATGGGCCTGTTCCATGACCCGGCGCTCAAGATCGGCCCCTGCGGCTCCCACTTCCTTGAAACCGGCGGAGATCACGATCGCCCCGCGCGTCTTGGCCTCGACACATTCACCGATCACGTCGGGCACGGTCGTCGCGGGAGTGACGATCACGGCAAGATCCACCGGCTCGGGGATCGTCCCGATCGATGGATAAGTCTTCACTCCAAGCACATTAGGCCGGTTTGGATTAACGGGGTAAACCGTCCCGCCAAACGGACTGGTGATCAAATTCCAGAGGATCGTTCGCCCCACGCTTCCCATTTTTTCCGTTGCGCCCACGACCGCCACCGTTTTGGGAGCGAAGATCGCGTCGAGCGGACGTCGATTCATCGATAACGCATCCAAAGGAGTACCACCAGTCGAGAGGTTTGGCTTGGGACGGCTCAAAAAGGTCGTTCTCGAAGACGAAAAAATTCAGCCGTGGATGAACTCGGATCATAACCGAGTTAAGATTTATTATTCTTTTTTATCTATGACTGTTAATTAGTATTATCAGCGGAGAAGCTCGCCTTCCGGGCGGCTCTTTCAGTTGTTCAAGGGTAACAGCTTGATGTTCTTGAACCAGCAGGGTGAGCCATGATCCTGAAGGCCGATGTAGCCTTGGCGGGGGTGGTTTTTGTAGGCGACATCAAACTTGTGTTCGGAGCCGTCGGGGCGGAGGTTGGGTTTGGGCCAGGCGTCAAGATCCATCCGTGAGACACTTTTTCCGTTAACCTCGATCTTGATTTTAGGCCCGTTACAGGTAACGACAAGGTGGTTCCACTGGCCGACGGGCGTCATGGCATTCTCGGAGGGTTTCACCAGATCGTAAATCGCGCCCGTGTCGTGATACCCCGCCGTTTGGGTGTCATCAATGGCGATTTCCAGGCCATTGAAGCCCACATCTTTACCGGGTCGAGGGGTCAGCGGGAATGTTCTAATGAAGACACCGCTGTTGCACTTGGGGCTGATCTTGAAGTCGAGAGAGAGGATGAAATTCCCTTGAATGCGCTCGTGGACGAGCATATAGCCGCCAGCTTTGTGAGGGTTGATCGCGCCCTCGCGCACGGGGGTTTTGCTTTGCTCGCCACGGTCGGTCTTCCAGCCGTCGAGAGTCATCCCATCAAACAGCAAGACCCAGCCCGAGGCTTTTTCCTCGGGAGTGAGCGCATTCTCGGGCGCGGCCGCGCATGTGAAGCCCCCAAGACCCAGCGCGATGGCGAACACAAAGCGGGGCAGGCGGAGAAGAGGGACGACGTTCAAGCGTTGGGGCCTCCCGAGGGTGCGTTCCGGTCTTTCTCGACGCTTGAACGTTAACCTTTCGCACGCCAGACGGAAAGCCCTTTGGGCCAAGCGGGAATCAACCTCCCGATTTCTGTCGGGGGGTGGCCTTTGAAGAAATCGAGGGTTGATTCACTCCTATCGCTTCGCTCGATCAGGAGACACCCGCGGAGTGGCCGTGGCCGTCCGGGTGATGAGGTTTGTGCGCCGGCGACGAACCGTGGCCACCTTCGGTGCCGTGTTCGTTGTGGGGCATCACGGCGAGCTCGGCGGTCATCAGGGCGTTCCGGATCTGGCCCGCCAGGTCGGTCAGGGCACCGGGCGAGTGCGGGATCAGGATCGTGGTGGCCCGAGAGGAGAGTCCCAACTCCTTCAAGGTATCAAAATACTGAGTCATCAGCACAAGGCTCATGACATCTTGAGGGGTGGAGCCGGGGACGCTTTTCTGGAATTCATCCACGCTTTCGCGAAGTCCATCCACAATCGCCCGGCGCTGGTCGGCGATACCTTTCCCTTGAAGGGCCTTGCTCTGGGCTTCCGCCTCGGCGGCTTTCACCTTCAAGATCCTGTCGGCCTCGCCTTTCTCGGTGGCGGCGACCCGCATTCGTTGGGCGGCGTTGATCTCGTTCATCGCCTCCTTCACTTTGTGGTCGGGATCAATGTCGGTGACAAGTGCCTTGAGGATGCCGTAACCAAAGTCATCCATGACCTGCGTGAGTTCGCCTTTCACCGCGTTGGCAACCTCATCCTTGCGTTCGAAAACGTCGTCGAGCTTCATCGTCGGAACCCGGGCGCGAACGACGTCGAAGACAAACGCGGTGATCTGAAGCTCGGGGTCGGCCAGGCGGTAAAAGGCGTCATAAACTTTGTCTGGCAGGATGTAATACTGCACCGCGACAATGACTTTCACAAAGACATTGTCCTCGGTTTTGGTCTCGACCTCGACGGCGAGCTGTCGGACTCTCAAGTTGATCCGGCCCGCGACTTGGTCGATCAAGGGCACCTTGAAGTTCAGGCCCGGCATGGCGACATACGTGAACCGGCCGAACCGTTGGATGATCGCGGCCGACTGCTGGTTCACCGTGAAGACGCTCAAGAAAAACAAGAATACTCCGAAGACGAGCAGACCCACCACCAAAGCAGGCATCGTTGTTATCCTTTTACAGAGAAGCGTTTGCGCCGAGAGTCCCGGGGCGGCGTCGCCCTCATGAGAGACTCCGACGAACACGCGGGTAGATTCGATCACCATCGCCGATTATTCGATGCGAAGCCCGGGTTCGAATCGGGGAAGGGGAATTTCTATCGGGAATCTCGGGGCCGAGACGGGCCTGTCTTTTCCGTTCCGCATCAAGATACCGTGGGCATGGGGAGGGCGATACTCGGTATCGTCGCCGGGATGCGAACTCGAAATCGTGTGCCGTGGCCGGGGGCCGACTCGAAGTCGATCATGCCGCCGTGGTCCTGAACGATTCCATAGCTCATCGAGAGGCCCAGGCCCGTCCCCTGACCGATGGGCTTGGTGGTGAAGAAGGGCTCAAAAACCCGGCCGCGGACTGCCGGATCGATGCCGCCGCCGTTGTCTGACACCTCGATCATCACGCCGTCCCCGGCAGGCCGGGTGTGTACGACAACCTTGCCGCCGGGGCCGCACGCGTCGATCGCGTTTGAGATCAGGCTCTGGATCACCATGTTGAGCTTGGCGGGGAAGCAGTACACCCGGGGGACCGGGGAAAGATCCATTTCGAGTGAAACCTGCCGCTTCTCG
>JAYVYS010000450.1:0-2280 GCA_043784005.1 Isosphaeraceae bacterium | reverse complement strand
CGATACTTCCTTGACAACGCCGGACGTTCGCCGCTAATATTTCGCGGCTGTCGACCGACGATTGACTGCGGAAGTGGCTCAGTGGTAGAGCATCTCCTTGCCAAGGAGAAGGTCGCGGGTTCGAATCCCGTCTTCCGCTCCAATAAGAAAGCCCCTGGGAACTTCGTGTCCCAGGGGCTTCTGTTTGTCTCGATCGAACGATGCTTACGGAAGCTTCGACGCGAGCACCTCGGCTTTTTCAATCACTGGACCCGACCCGAAGAGCTCGGGCGCTCGGGCCATGAGCGCGGCGGCCACCTTCCCCGAGAGGTGAGCGTTGCGGCCGCTCTCGTCCGCGAACGCGTCAAAAATTCCAAAGGTGGAATTTGACAATCGGAGTCCGAACCACGTCAGGGTATCTGGTTCCTCCTCGACCAATGCTTGAGCGTCGCGGAGAAATTGCGCGACTTCTTCCTCTTTTCCGGGCTTTGCTTCCATTCGAACGAAGAGTGCGACGTTTACCGATGCCATATCCGCTCCTGTTTGCTCACGCCAAAAGAACGAGAACGCCGTCATGCTCATGCACATCTGGCGCCTGGCTACCACAGAGCGGTTGGAGCGGCCCTAAGGTGAAATGCCCCGGTGATCGTTGAATCGAGAATCGCGTTGCCAAACCCGCCGTTCGTTGATTAATAGCGCGGGTGCGTCCTGATTGGACGTGCCATGCGGGCGTGGCGGAATGGCAGACGCTGCGGTCTTAAACATCGCTGGGGCAACCCGTGCGGGTTCGAATCCCGCCGTCCGCACTTGTCGATGGCGCCGTGAAGGTGACGTACCCCCCGAGCAGAGGTCATGACACGATGAATCCCGTTTGGCGGCAATCGAGCGACAGCGTTCGCCTCGATTGGGGCATCTCGGGCGGTTTCGCCATTGCGGCAGACGTCCAGATTGCCGTGGTCCGGGACGTCTTGAGCTTTGCCACCGCCGTCTCAGTCGCGATCGATCGCGGCGCGACGGTTTATCCCTACCGCTGGGCTCATCAGGCCGAAAGCGCACGTGCATTCGCGTTTGACCACGATGCCCAACTTGCCTCCCCGCGCTCGATGTCCGAACCCCAAAACGTGAGCCTTTCGCCCGGATCGATTCGTGACGCGCGCGAGCTCGACCGGATCGTGTTGCGGTCGCCGAACGGCTCGACGATCAGCGAAGAACTCGGACACCAGGGCGCGATCGTCCTGACCGCCTGTTTCCGAAATCGACGGACAGTCGCCAACTGGCTGTGGGCGCGGCGCTCGCGAAACGATACCTTCACCGTCGCGCGGATCGCCGCCGGGGAACGCTGGCCCGACGTTTCGCTGCGACCGGCGGTCGAAGACTTGTGGGTAGCCGGCGCGCTGGTGGCGGAGCTGGTCACGAAGGATTGGAGCGGCGTCGCGCCGGAAGCGATGGCGGCGTCCGCACGTTTCGCTGCTGTCGCCAACGCGCTCCTGCCCGCGCTGGAGTCGTGCGCGAGCGGTCTGGAATTGGTCGCCGCCGGTTGGCATCGCGACGTGGCGATCGCGGCGGAGCTCGACGCCAGCGAATCGGTTGCGCTCGTGGTTGACGGTCGCTTCATAAACGCGGAAACGCCTCACGGGCACTTCGTCCAGCGTCCCGGGATACACTGATGGGACGTTGCGCTCCGATGCGTGAAGAGGGATCCAGAATGGCCGAAGCACAACCGCCGCACCCGCCCCTGATGCACGTCTGGATCGACGCCAAGCGATGCGTCGCCAACGCGCGCTGCACCTACGCCGCCCCGGGCATATTTGTCCTCGACGAGGACACCGGCGTCGCCGAAATTGAGAATGAGGATCAAGCGACGGTCGAGCAGATGTTCGCCGCCGCCAAGGTCTGTCCGACCCAGGCGATCATCATCGAGCAGCTCGGCCGCCGCGTCTATCCCCGCATCCTCACCCCCATGTTCGGCCACAAGTCCGACTCGGCGAGTTCAGATGATGACTAATTTTCCCAGAAGCCAATCATCCGCCTCGAGAACGCGTTGGCGCAACCCGTGTCGCGTTCGATCAGGGGTATGCAACGTCAATCGACTACCAAAAGTTGGCCTGCTCCGGATCCGCTTTGTCTAATAAATACCTTTTACAAACGAATTCTTACGATGCGGCGATCGGAACAAACGTTGGACCAAAATGAAATCGACGCTCTTTGGGATTTCAACAATCCAGCCGTTTCCGAAAGTCGATTCCGTGCGGGCATTACCGAACTGCAAAGATCAGAAAGCGATCGAGCGGAACTGAATAC
>JAYVYS010000449.1:0-2482 GCA_043784005.1 Isosphaeraceae bacterium | reverse complement strand
CTTATGAAAGACTGTGACGGCGGTCCGAGGCGCTTTCGCGTCGAGCGTCTTCGCAATGGTCAGGTCGACGAGCGGGTTGGCCCGAAAGACCATTTGCAGGAACAAATTCCCTTCGGTCAACAACGTGACCGACTGAACCTCGCGACGAGGCAAGATCGCGCGGGCCTCGTTGTCGAGCGGGAACAAGTCCGCCCGATTGAGCTTGGCCACTAGCGTCCCGCCTTCGGGTGAAGCCTTCTCGAAAACCTGCGACCAAACGCCGTTGGCTTCGAGCTTGATCGGCACCACGTCGACCGGCCGTCCATCGAGTTCCAACTCCAGCCGCGTCTCAATCGCTTCGTCCGAATCGTTGCGCACTTCGGCCAGAATCTGATAACCCACGGGGTCGAGCAGGCTCCGGCGCGTCTGAAATTGCGTGATGCCGACGTTTCCCGTCTTCGCGCCGCCGATGGCTACCAGCCGCACGTCCTCGGCCTTGGTCAAGGTGTCGACGCCTTCGAAACCGCCGTCGGAGAAGACGATGATCTTGCGGTTCGGCTGATCCGAAAGCAGCCGTCGCGCCAGTTCGACCGTCTCTTTCACGCGGGTGGGGCCGTCTCCTGGCGGAATCGCTTCGAGCCGGTCTCGCAAGGTTTTCTGGTGGCCGGTCAATCCGCATTGAACCTGCGGGAGAGTGCCCGCCGAGAGGATCGCCAACTCGTCACGCGATCGCAAACCTTCAATAATCTCCCTGGCCGCTTCCTTCGCCTTCGCCAAGCGGTTGGGAGCGACGTCGACTGCGTTCATGCTCGCCGAGTTGTCGATCACCAGGACGATCCGCCGGGCTTCTCGGATTTCCCATCGGAAAATCGGCTCAGCCAGCGCAAAGACGATCAAGGCCAGAAACGCGAGTTGAATCAAGAGCGACAGCAAATGTCTGAGCTTTTGCCAGATCGACCTGGGCTGCGTTTCCTCGAAGATTTCGCGCCAAAACATAATAGTCGACACAGGCACCCGGCGCATCCGGATCTTCAATATGTAGAAGACCACGATCGGCACGGCCAGTGAGGCCCAAAGCAGTGCTATCGGATGAAGCAAATTCATGGAAGATCATTACCTCGGTCGTTCATCGATCCACCTCGGGCCGAACCGGGGCCGTCGCGCCGTTCGCGGTCGAGCCGACCTCGGTGCGAATCTCCGTGATCCGTCCTAGCTCGTCAAAGGTCGCGAATATCTTGCCGGCGGCCGAGCTCGCCGTCACCTTCGGGCCGTCTTCGAGACAGTCGTATCCCTTGGCTTCCAGAAAGTAGACCAGCGCAACTCGGTGATTGAGATCGACATGCGAAAGAATGGAAAGAAACACATTCATGCAGCGAACCGGCCCCGACTCACCCATGGCGCGAACTTCGTCGCTCTTGAACAGGAAGTACTCCGCGCCATGGTCCATCTCGCAAAGATAGTAGCCATCGGCTTTACAAAGGCCCGAGGCGGCCAGGGCCATCAAGTCGCCGTTGACTTCTTTCAAGTCACGCTCGGGATCGACGAGTTCGGAAACGCCGTGCTCTTCGCCGTGGCGTCGAAGGGCCAAAGCCGCCTCACGAAGCGGTTCGGGTACGTCGAGTTGCTCGTTGGCCCACGCCCAAATCCAGGTATTCTCTTCGCGATCGGCGGTCCCTAGCCACTGAATGGGTAGATGATGTTCACCTTTGGAATTCGTCAGAATGAGAATTCCCGAGGCCAGGTCGATCCGCCAGTCGTGCTCTCCCCCCATCAAACGAAAGAGCGACTCCTGTTTATCCCAGGAGGTGACCGCGTGCCGGTCGAGCAAGTCTCGAAAACTCGACATAAGCCATCCTCAACCGGCCTTCAAACCTTAACGAACCGCTCCGGCGGTCCGCATCATCAAGGCGACCGAAGTCAATGTCGAGACGTTCAAGGGCGCGGTGCAGCTCAGCGGTTTCGTGAGCTCGCAGTCGGCGATGAACGAAGCGGTCCGTCTTACGCGCGACATCAAGGGCGTGACCTCGGTCAAGAACGACATGCGCATCAAGTAACGATGACGCCGGCATCAATGCGGTCCGCGCGCACCTTTCGGAGCCTGCTGCAGTCGATAGTGCTCGCCGCGTCCTGCGCGGCGGGCACTTCGTTTGCGCAGGTCAACGTAAACATCAGCCTCGCGCCGCCGGCGCCGCAGTACGAGTTGGTGCCGGTCGTTGCGCCCGGCTACGTGTGGGCGCCGGGCTACTGGACGTGGCACGACGACCGCTACATCTGGCTCCGGGGCAGGCCCATCGTTCAGCGTTCAGGCTATCGCTGGGAGCCCGATCGCTGGGAAAATCGTGAAGGCAGGTATTTCCGCCATGCCGGCCAGTGGGAACGCGATGCCGGGTACAGGGTCGTCAAAGTCAAGAAGGAAAAGAAGGAAAAATTCAAGGGCCAAGATGACGATGACGATCACGGGCGCGGAAAGGGCCGCAAGCACGGAAAGCATGACTGATCACCG
>JAYVYS010000448.1:0-4959 GCA_043784005.1 Isosphaeraceae bacterium | reverse complement strand
GTCCTGAACGTCTTCGTCCACGACGCCAAGCTCTGCCTGGCCGACTAGCCGGTCGGCGGCGCGAAGGCGACCGAACCGGAGGTGCTCAAGGCGCACCTGAATGAACTCTTCGCCGCGTACCCGGCGCTGCGGATTCTGACCGGCGACGCCCTGTTCCGCCAACACTCGCTCGCCCAGGCGATTCTCGCGGCGGGGCGTGATGACGTGCTCGCCATCACGGATAACCTCCCGACCTCCACGAGGCGGCCCGCACCGCGTTCGTGGCGCGGGAAAAAAACGTGGCGCCGTGGTATGCCGGCGACTCTGGTTCGACACGGCGACGGCCGACTACGCCCGCGAAGCACTGAAATTCCCGGGCCTGCGCGTCCTGCTCCGGGTCGACAGCGAGACGCGATCCCGCAGCCACGAGCCAACGACCGAGACCCGCTACTTCGCCAGCAGCCTCGACCCGTCCCAAGCCGGCTTCTGAACCTTGTGCGGGGCCACTGGCAGGTGGAAAACAGTCTGCACTACGACAAAGACAGGTGGTGGGACGAAGACCGACACGTCTGCCGCAGGCCCGGCCTAGCCGCCGGCTTCACGAGCGCTGCTCACCGCAGCGCCGACTGCCTTGCGAGCGACGGGCTGCGACCGCGCGGAAGGATCGATGAAAGGAGCGACCGACGCGCGCAATGGGGACGTCCACCGCGCAATCAGCCTGATCAAAAGCCCGATTTCATGACTTTGAAATCGGCCTGGGGCCATGTCCTGGATTTCGACCACACCCTGCCGCCGGCTGCGGTTCGGTGAGCGAACCGACTTGCAGTTCAAATCGCTTGTCCGCAGAGCGAAACAGCAGGGGACGGCGATGATCGAAGCCTCGCCCGATGAGGAACTGACCGCACTGCTAAAGGACTTCGACGAGGTCGGCGGTGTCTTGGACTACGTAAAGCTGCGGGCTCGCGCGTCGGTGGCCTCGTCACAGGTTCATCGGGCCGCGGCGCTGGCTGGCGTCGTCGAGATCGATCGCCGCCTGGAGAAGGTGGCCGAGGCCCTCGCGTCGGACGACCTTCCCGGCCGAGCAATTCTTCCGTCTCACTTGCAATGAGTCCGAGTTGAGCGGAGAGCCGGTGCCGTTCGCAACGTTCTGGGGCACGGATGACGTGAGGCCCAAGCCGCTCGGCCAGGACGCTTAGTCGATGCCGAAGGTGGATGGGTACAAGACCGCCTTCTTTCACCCGCCTTACAGCCTGCGCTGCTCCGAACACGAAGGGGAAGAATTGTTCGACAGGATCAACGCGTTCGTCCTGGGCTCCGAACCGGCTGGCTTCGAGATCTTCTCGTGGTCCACGGGCTGGTCGAACTACTTCGACGCGGGCAAAGAGTGGTTGGGGGCGTTCTACTGGACCGTGCGACCTACGGGATCGAATTCACTCTACGGGATCGGTGCGTCATCCACGGATTAGGAAGGCCCAAGTAGCCAAGCCAGTCCCGGTAAACCAGTACTCTGGATTGAGGCTGCGCTACGAATCAAAGCCCATTTCCACGATCGAGAAATCATCGGCGAATTCATATTTGCCGCTCAATTGGCGAACGTGATTCATCAACGAGTCCATGCGTGAAGCGCTGGGGTCCGCAGGCGCTCTCATGAACGTCAAGAATTCACTGAATGGCCACATCGAGCCGTCGGCACGCTCGATCTCGTAGGCGCCGTCGCTGTAGAGGAAGAGTCGGTTGAACGCATCGAGCGCGATTTTGTCGGAGCTGAATTCCAGGTCCGGAATCGCGCCTACCATCGGTCCCTTGGCGTCCAGCAGGTGAGCCTCAGCGAGAGCCTCGGTGGGTCCCTTGAGGAGGATCACAGGGGGGTGACCGCCCGCGGCGTAATGGATCGTACGGTTTGGCTTGTTGAAGACGCCGTACCAGATCGTGAAATAGAGCCCGTTTTGTTGATCCATCTGAAACGCCCGATTCAAGGCTCCCAGTACCTCGCCAGGCTCGAGAAAATTGGTGGATGGGAGCGATTGTGATCTCAGCGCGTTATAAGCGGACACCGAGAGCAAGGCCGGCCCCACGCCATGCCCGCTCACGTCGAGAAGGTAAAAGGCGAAGTGATCATCGTCGACCCAATGGTAGCCGAAAGTATCTCCGCCGAGTGATGCGGAAGGTATGAACCGCCACTCGGTCTTGATAGGACCTTTCCGGAGCGGGTCGGGCAAGAGCGATCTCACATACTTCGCCGCCTGGGCGACGTCATTGGCCAGCACCTTCTGGCTCGCCGCGAGCGCCCGGTATGCTTCGTTTCGCTGAAGCAGGGCGATATAACCCTTCGAGTGGTAGCGTATCCTCGCCAGGAGCTCGAGGCGATCAGGCAATTTCACGATATAGTCGTTCGCTCCCAGCGCGAAAGCTTCCGCCTTCACTTTCGGATCTTCCTTGGTGGAGAGCACGATCAAGGGGGTTTCCTTGGTGCCTTCGTTCGCGCGAAAGGTCTTTACAAGTGTGAGACCGTCGATGTCCGGCATCACGAGATCCTGAAGGATCACGGTCGGCTGCACTTTGCCAGCCTCCTCCACCGCCCGATTCGCGTCCTTGCAGTAGTGAAATACGATGTCGGCCTCCCCCGCAAGCATTCTTCTTACAGCCTCGCCGATGATCGGCTGGTCGTCAATCAGGAGAACAGTCACCTTGTGCTGCGTAAGGCCGGCGTCGACACTCATGGGGTGAACCTCGTTGTTTCAAGCACTGTTATGAACGTGTTCCACAATGGCCCCGCCAATCCGCGAGAGGGGGAGGATCTTCACCGCGGCGCCAATTTCCGCCGCCGCGCGGGGCATTCCGAAAACAACACTCGTTGGCTCGTCCTGGGCGATCGTCAACCAACCAGCGCGCCTCAGGCCGAGCAAGCCGCTCGCCCCGTCCCGACCCATTCCCGTGAGCAACGCCGCGACCCCCAAGGCGGGCCAGTGCCGTGCGACGCTCTCGAAAAACACGTCGACGGACGGCCGATAATGATAGTTGAGAGGCTCTTTGCAATAGCAGAAACGCTTTCCGCGATCCAAAACAAGGTGATCATTCGTGCCAGCCAGGAGAAACTGGCCGGGGAGAGCCCTCTTTCCCGCTTCGGCGAGCTCGACGGGATGCCCGCTTCGCTCGCCCAGCCAACGGGCCAGACCCGCGGAGAACGCCACATCAACGTGCTGAACCATGATTACAGTTGTGGGCCAAGGCTTGGGGAATGCGGAAAGCACTTGCGCCAGGGCGTTCGGTCCTCCCGTGGAGGCCCCGATCGCCACGAGAGTTTCCTCGGGGCGCGGATGTCGCGGGCTGACTTGGACCGGTGCGATCGCCGCGAACTGGCCCGAGAGCTTGCCTGTCAACTTTCCCACGGTATTGATTTTCGCAAGCAGGTTTTCCCCTCCGCTGAGGGTTCCGCCAGGGCCGATGCTGGGCGTATCGACCGCATCGAGCGCGCCGTGACCCATCGCTTCGTAAACCTTGCTGCAATTGCCCGTGATCGTCGCCGTCACAACCAGGATCGGGCAGGGGTTTTCGGCCATGATGAGACGGGTCGCCTCGACTCCATCCATCCCCGGCATGATCAAGTCCATCAGGATCAAGTCGGCGGGTGTGAGCCTTGCCGATTTCACCGCCTCAAAGCCGTCGTTCGCGAGCCAGGCCACCTCATGGCCGCCGCTCGACGCCACCAGCCGACGGAGCGCTTCTCGCGCGAGCGGCATGTCGTTCACGATCCCGATTCTCATCCTCTTGCCTCGCCGATCAGATCAACCACCGTCTTCAGGAATGTTCGGTCGTGAAAGCTGCTCTTCGTCAAATAAGCATTCGCTCCCGCGTCGAGACCCCTCATTCTATCAGCCTCCCGCTCCTTGTAAGATACGATGACCACGGGGATCGACCTGAGCACGGCGTCCTGCTTGATGAGCGTGACAAGCTGGATTCCATCCATCCTTGGCATGTCCACGTCGCTGACGACAAGATCGTACACTCCAGAGCGCGCCGCGTTCCAGCCGTCGAGTCCGTCGACGGCCACATCAACGGTATATCCCGCGGCCCCCAGGAGTTGTCGCTCAAGCTCACGCACAGTGATCGAGTCGTCAACGATCAGAATTCGCTTGGGTCCCGTGGGCTTTTCTTGTGCCGGACTGTCACTCAGCTTGCGCAGGCGGCGGCCGCACAGCAAGTTGTCCACGGAGCGGACCAGATCCTCGACATCAAAAATCAAGACTGGCGAACCATCTTCAAGTACCGATGCGCTGTTAATGTTCGGAACCTTCCCGAGTCTTGGGTCGAGTGGTCGAACTTCGAGGTCACGCTCCCCCAGAAAGGCATCGACCACAACGCCGTACCGATGACTACGATCGCTGGCCACCACCACGGGAATCAAGTCGGAATTTCCTCCCTCGGGTTTGAGCTCGAGCACCTGGCATGCCTCAACCAGACCGATGGGTTGCTCATCCATCAAGAAGTGCTGGCGTCCTTCAAGCGAAAGAATTGATTCTTTCGGCAGCATCACGATCCGATCAATGCGGTTCAACGGAAAAGCATACGGCTCCCCGGCGATTTGTACCAGCAGCGCGCGAACGACCGACATGGTGATCGGGAGTTGAAGGGTGAACCTTGTGCCCTGTCCAAGGTGCGAGGTCACACGCACGACCCCTCCCACGTCGCGCACCATGTTTTGCACGACGTCAAGGCCAACACCACGCCCCGAGATCTCCGTGACTTTCTCTTTAGTCGAGAAACCTGGCAGGAATAAGAACTCGAGCAGTTCCGCCTCGTTCATTTGCTCCGCCATGGCGGCGGTCGCCAGGCTCCGCTCGACCACTTTGGCCCTGAGTCTCGCGGGATCGATCCCGCGGCCGTCGTCGCTCAGCGTGATTTGCAACATTCCAGCCCGGTGGCGAGCCTCCAGCCTGATCTTTCCAGCCGGCGGTTTTCCCGCCGCCTCGCGTTCCTTGG
>JAYVYS010000447.1:0-12914 GCA_043784005.1 Isosphaeraceae bacterium | reverse complement strand
CCGCGGCCTTGACCTTGTCCCAGCCGGCAGGATCGGCCAAGTGTACCTCGACGGTTCTACTCGCGCGTCCCTTCACGAAGACGGCATAATGGGCGGGCGATGACTGATCCAAGCCGTTGACTCCCAGCTCCACCCAGCCTGGAGAATAGGTCTTTTGATGGAGGTCCCAGCGGATCTCGCCATCGTCGAGCGTGATCCCGGTCGCTATGAAACCCAGGTCGTCGAGCCAGAACGGTTGCGCGCCGCGCGCGGAGGCGACGAACACCTCGGCCGCCGAGTCGATCCGAAACCGAAGGCAACCACGCGCGAGGGAATCGCGTTCCTGAGGAGTCAAAACGGCCAAGACGCGATCGCCTCGGGTTGCGATGGCGGTGAGCTCGCCGGTCGAGAACCTTTGGCTGAGCCGCTTCCCCGCGTGAGCAAGTGTGACGTCGGGTCGTTCGGGAGGCGAAAGTCGGTCGATCGACGGCGATGACCCGAGGAGGCTCGCGAAAACGGCCGCCACAATGAGATTTCGTTGCCGGGTCGTTCTCAAACCATCCATGGCGCAAACTCCTCGCAGCCGGTTCTGTTCGCTGGTGTTTCTTCATAACGCATTCGTTCATAGACTCAAAGAGAACTTCGCGCAAACCGCCGGCTCCACCCTGTGCAAACCCGGCTTGCGTAAGAACGGGAATCGAGATTCCCCCCGATGTGAGACTTGCGTCCTTTCAAGAAATAATCGGCGCGGTCGAGACACCGTCATGTCAATATTGTCGAGGCGGTCGACGAAATACTGAGGTGTGCCGCGGTCCTTTCAGCACGGTTGACCGATCATGTTCGGAAATGAGTTAAGTCATGACACCTACGAAGTGCCCGTACTGCGCCGGCGAGATTCAGACCGAGGCCGTGAAGTGCAAACACTGTGGAAGCTGGTTGACCGGTGATCCTAACTACGGGCCTGCCGTTCCGACCCAGTTCGGTCAAGGACCGATCTCCTCGCGACGGCTCACTCGTTCGACGTCCGACCGGATGATCGCGGGCGTGTGCGGCGGTCTCGGCCATTATCTGGGGATCGACACGACCTTGGTGCGTATCCTTTTCGCGGTCGGTTCGTTTTTCTCGGCGATCGTTCCAGGAATCGTGCTGTATGTCATCTTGAGCTTTGTCGTACCGAACGACGATGCGCCCTCCTACTGAGTTTTCTCAACGCATTGGCGTCCCGGCCGTTCCAAGGAGAACTGGTCCGGGATTTGCTCCACTTTTCGCACCGCCCGGATCGACACACAAACCTGGCAAATTCAAGAGGCCCCATGCCGACGATCAAGAGCTTGCAGCCCGGAACGCCCGAACCGCTCGGTTCCCTGGTCACGTCCGAGGGGATCAACTTCGCTTTTCAATCCGCGGGGGCGACCAAGCTCGAACTTTTGCTCTTTGATAACATCACCGATTCGAGGCCCAGTCAGGTGATCGCGCTCTCGCCCGAAACGAATCGGACGGGGGAAATCTGGCACATCTTTGTCGAGGGGCTTCCGAATCGGACGCTCTACAACATCCGGGCGGACGGTCCCTACGAACCCGACAAGAATGGCACCCGCTTTAATCCGCATAAAACGTTGATTGATCCTTATGCGAAGGCGATCTCGGGAGACTTCTACTGGCAGTCGGGAGACGCGCTGGGGTTCGACAACACGAATGCCTCGGATGAGAACCGGCATCTCAAACAAGGAAGTGTCGATAATGTCTCGGGAGCACCTCGTTGCGTCGCGTATCGGTCCGACTTTGACTGGGAAGACGACCAGCACCCGGACATTCCGATCGAGTCGTCGATCATCTACGAGGTGAATGTCCGGGGGTTCACGCGCCACCACTCCTCAGAGAGTGACCTCGCGGGCACGTTTCGCGGCTTCATCGAAAAGATCCCGCATCTCAAAGAACTGGGAATCACCGCCGTCGAATTGCTCCCCGTGTTCGAGTTCGACCAGTTCGATGGCCCATTTCGCGATCCCATCACGGGTGAACGGCTGGCGAACGCCTGGGGTTACAACACGGTCGCGTTCTTCGCGCCCGAAAGTCATTACAGCTATTACGGGAAGCTCGGCGCTCAGGTTGATGAATTCAAGATGCTCGTTCGCGAGCTTCATAAGAACAAGATCGAAGTCATCCTCGACGTGGTGTTCAACCACACGCGCGAGGGAAACCACTTCGGCCCCACCGTGAGCTTCAAGGGGCTGGACAATAATATTTATTATATGCTCACGCCTGATCAAGAATTTTACAACGACTGGACGGGCTGCGGCAACACGATGAATTGCAACCATCCCGTGGTACGCAAGTTCATTCTCGATTGCCTCCGCTACTGGGTCACCGAAATGCGTGTCGACGGTTTTCGATTCGACCTGGCGGCGGTATTCGCCGTGGACGTGGACCAGCAAGAGAAAGGCAAAACACCGATCATTCACGAGATTGAGACCGATCCGGTGCTTTCTCGCATCAAGCTAATCGCCGAGCCTTGGAGCATTCGCCAGTATCGATTGGGATCGTTCTCAGACCGACGCTGGGCGGAGTGGAATGGTAAATTTCGAGACACGATACGGCGTTGGGTAAAGGGCGATCCCGTCGCCGACGATCTGGCCAGCCGGGTCGCCGGGTCGTACGATCTTTTTGTCGGCGGCGAAGCAGACGAGCGCTCTCCGTTTCATAGTATCAACTTTGTCTCTTGCCACGACGGTTTCACGCTTAACGACCTGGTTACCTATGACCAGAAGCATAACGAGCGCAACGGTGAGGGAAACCGCGACGGAGCCAACGACAACTACACCTGGAATTGCGGGATCGAAGGAGAAGCCGCGGACGCCGAACTCACCGACGCGCAAAGGGTCGAGATCGAGGACCTCCGAAAAAAGCAGATCAAGAATTTTCTGACACTCTTGTTCCTCTCGCAGGGGACGCCGATGCTGCTTTACGGCGACGAGATGCGTCGGACGTCGAACGGAAACAACAACACGGTCTATCAGGACAATGACCTGAACTGGATCAACTGGGAGAACGCCAAGGTCCATGCGGATATTCTTCGATTCACCAAATTGATCATCGCGTTTCGCAAAAAGCACTCGATTGTCAGGCGCTGGCGTTATTTAACGGAAGACAAGGTGGAGACCCCCGTCCTTCGTAACATCACCTGGCATGGTGTGAAGCCGGGCGCCGCGGATTTTTCAAGCTCCTCGCGGTTCATCGCCTGGATTCTCGAAGCCTTTGAGACCACGGACCGCGGCGACGTGCCGATCTATGTGGCGACGAACACCTTCTGGCAAGAATTGACGATCGAATTGCCCGACGCCAATGGCCGCCGCTGGTATCGTGTCGTCGATACGTCTTTGCCCGGCAGTGACGACATCGTGGCCGAGGAGGAAGGGCTGTTTCTCCCGGAATCCAGCTACATCGTTCGTCCCCGATCAACGATTGTCTGCGTGGCCAGATGATAAATTAACTAATCGACATAGACAAATTCGTTGGCATTGATCACGGCCAGGCAGAATCGTTCCAGAGAAGGATCGACGTCGAGAAAGCCAGTCGCCATTCGCATCTCGATGTCATCCGGGGCGCGACTGTAGGCGAGTCGGAAAACTTCGCGGATTTGGCTTTCCCGGCTCTTCGTCGCCTTCGCGACACGCGCCGCCATTGCTCGCGCGGCGTTGTGCGCGAGTTTGCTGTTCAGGAGCGTGAGCGCCTGCGGGGCGATCGTCGTGGTCCCGCGTTGGGGACAGCTCGCGTTCGTATCGGGGCGATCAAACGCCTCAAAAAAGGGATAGCGAAGGTTACGCCTGATGAAAACGTAGAGGCTGCGTCGCGATCTCTCTTCCTCGGTGACGGAGACAGGCCAGACCGCCCCTTTACTACTCAATTTGGTGAGTTCCGCGGGTAGCTCGGGAAAGACGGGCGGGCCGCCGAGAGACGCGGAAAGTTTTCCTGAAACGCTCAGCAGGGTGTCGCGAATCGCTTCGCCGTCCAGTCGTGCGCGACGAAACCGGCTCCAGAGTTCGTTCTCCGGATCAGCATCAATCGTGGTTTGCGGCACATGAGAAGACTGCCGATACGTCGCACTCGTGACCATCAAGCGATGCAGATCCTTGAGGCTCCAATTTCGCGAGGTCAGTTCGGTGGCGAGCCAGTCGAGAAGTTCTGGATGCGAAGGTTCCGCGCCCATCGTGCCAAAATCGCTGGCGGTTGCGACGATCCCTCGTCCAAAGTGGTGCTGCCAGAGCCGGTTCACCATCACGCGAGAGGTCAACGGGTTGTCCGTGTCCGCCAGCCAATTCGCCAAGGCGGTGCGCCTGCCGGTCGATCGCGGAAGGGCCTTGATGGCGACATCACCGCCCGCCGCTTGCAACACACCGGGAGCTTGAGGCTTCACCTCCGCGCCTCGCATACTGTATTCGCCGCGACGAAGGATGTACGTGGCAGGCGCGTTCGGCCCGGCTTCATCCACGCCCCGGACTTGAGGTATCAAGGTCGGTTCCGCCTTCTTTTGGCGCTCCAATTGTGCGAGCACGTCGGCACGAATCGCGAACGTCCAAGGTTCGAGTGCGAGCTTCCAGAACTTTGCGGGGATGCGCTTGTCTTTCGCGTAGGCGTCGTACACCAACCGCAGTTCGCGAGGTGAACGCTCGTCGTCGTCTTTGCCGATGGCCAGGATGGTCTCATCATCAAGACCTGTCGACATTTTCAAGTCAAGCAGACGATGAGCCGAGCTTTCGAACGCGACCACCGCGGTGCGAAGGGTATTCAAGCGAGCCTCGTCGGCCGCCTTTCGCGTCTCGAAATCTCTTCGCTCGCTTGCGGAGCCCAGGGGCAGGTCGTCGCGGAACCGCGCCGGAGTGAAAAAGGCTTGAAGGCTGTAAAAGTCGTCGATCTTGATCGGGTCGAATTTGTGGTCGTGACACCGTGCGCAGCCGATCGTCAGGCCGAGGAAAACGAGGCCGGTCGTCTCGGTAATGTCGTTCAACGCGTTCTGTCGCCGGAGCCCCTGATCATTTAGATCGACCATGTCGGGGTAACAGCGAGTGAACCCCGTCGCGATCATGTTTTGCGCGTCGCCAGGTGCCGTCTCATCACCGGCGAGCTGGAGCTTCAGAAAGCGATCGTAAGGGAGGTCGGCATTCAAGGCGGAAACGACCCAGTCTCGATAGCGCCAGGCGTCGGGTCGAACCTGATCGAACTCGAAGCCATCCGTATCCGCATATCGCGCGAGGTCCAGCCAGTGTTGCGCCCAGCGCTCGCCGAATCGTGGACTCGACAGCAAGCGATCGACGACTCGTTCGTAAGCATCAGGGCGTTTGTCGCTCAAGAATGCGTCGATCTCGGAAGGGCTCGGCGGAAGGCCTGTCAGGTCGAATGTCACCCGACGTAGCAACGTTGCGCGGTCGGCTTCCTTCGCGGGTCTCAGGCCGTTTTCTTCAAGTGCCGAAAGGATAAACGTATCTATCGGGTTTCGAACCCAGCCGCGGCTCTGTACCGGCGGAAGCGGTGGCCGATTCGGGCGAGCGAACGACCAGTGCGAAGGCTTCGCTTTTTCGGGAGCGCCCGCCGTCGCGGTCCTTCCAATGGCAAGATTTATAAAAATGATGATGTAACAGTAACTTACTCGTTCCCACGGTCCCCGTGGGAATGCCGTCTTGGACGCTCCGCGTCCGCATCTTTCCGTGACAAGACGACGCGGAGCGTCGAGGAATGCATTCCCACGGGGACCGTGGGAACGAGACATGATGGTTGGTTGCATAATCACTCAACTTAAAATCGATTTGACGACGGAGCCCGAGGTTTCGGTGAGGCGGTCGTCGCGGCCGTTGTGCGGGTAGGTCAGGCGGGTGTGATCGACGCCGAGGAGGTGAAGGATCGTCGCATGAAGGTCGTGAACATGAACGCGATCGACCTCGGCGCGAAGGCCCACCGCGTCGGTCGCGCCATGGATCGTGCCCCCTTTCACTCCGGCTCCGGCGAGCCAGACGCAGAATCCGTGGGGATTATGGTCGCGTCCTCGCCCTTGCTCCGACATCGGCATCCGGCCAAATTCGCCTCCCCAGATCACGAGCGTGGTTTCGAGAAGTCCTCGCGCTTTCAAATCGTTCAAAAGCGCGGCGACGGGTTTATCGGTTTTCGAGGCCATTCGCGCATGGTTTTTCTCGACATCATCATGGGCGTCCCAGCCGTTCACGTCACCAGAGTAAAGCTGGACGAAACGAACGCCGCGCTCCACAAGTCTCCTGGCGAGAAGGCAGCGGGTTCCAAACTCGGCGGTTACCGAATCGTCAATGCCGTAAAGGCGTCGGGTCGCGAGTGATTCTCCCGAGAGATCCACAGCGCCAGGCGCGGCGCTCTGCATCCGGTAGGCAAGTTCGTAGGCGTTGATCCGAGCCAAGAGTTCATGATCGTCGCCGCGTGCCGCGCGATGGTGGGCGTTCAGGCCGCCGACGAGGTCAAGAACACGACGTTGATGGCTGATCTCCATGCGGTCAGCGGATTTCAGGTCGAGGATCGGGCTGGACCCGCCTCGCATGACGGTCCCCTGAAAACTTGCGGGCAAGTAGCCCGAGCCATAAGCGGGCGGCCCCCCTTTGATTCCGCCCAGCGGATCGGGAAGGACGACGAACGCGGGGAGATCTTGATTCTCGGTCCCGAGCCCATAGCCGACCCAACTCCCAAGGCTTGGCTTGCCCATCAGGATCGAGCCTGTGTTCATCTGATAGACGGCTTGCGGATGGTTCACGCTGTCCGCCCAGCATGAGCGAATCACGGCGATGTCGTCGGCGACGGTGGCGATATTGGGCAGGAGGTCGGAGACCTCCACCCCGCTTTCACCGTGATGTCGAAAGGTTCGCTTCGTGCCGAGGAGCGGGTTGGTGGCGACCTTTCGGCGGGTCGCGACGGGTCCGAAACTGGCGGGTAAAGGCTGGCCCGAGAGGCGCTGAAGGTCGGGCTTGGGATCAAAGGTTTCGAGGTGGCTCGGGCCGCCATGCATGAACAGGTAGATCACCCGTTGGGCCTTGGCGGGAAAGTGAGAGGGCCGCGCCGCGAACGGATTTTCCGCGCTCGCCGCAGGGCTCGCCGCGCGGGCATCTTGCTCCATCATCCACGCGAGAGCGAGCGCACCGAAGCCGCCGCCGGCCTGTCGGAGAAAATCTCGGCGATCCGGCAAAGAGGGTCGCATCCGCGCCTCGGTAGACTTCGAAGAGGAATGGAGAGACGATTTGGTGAGGGTTATACTCTTGTAAAATATCGGCTTCCGAGAATTCTTGCACTCAAAATCGCGTTTTTTGGGAACGTCACTCCGAAATGTCGCCAAGACTCGGCTTCTGGCTCTCTGGATTCGTCATCGCTTGCGCGCTCGCGGTAAGGGTCTCTGACGAGGTGTTCCCCGGTGCTCGGGTGATCGTCGCGGGCGGGACTTTTCTTCTGATCGGGATCTCGGGCGAAATTGTCTCGGAGATCCGCGTGCGACGGCGACCGTTGCCCACGATCGACGACCGACTTGCAGATGGGCGAGTGGAAATCGCAAGGGTCCGCGACGTGAGGAGTGAACCCAATCGAAACGACGAGCGGTTTGGGAGGTTCCTCGGGCTCGAATCGAAATCGGAATCCGTTGATTCGAAGACAACCCTCGAAATCGAGCGGGTTTGCCCGCCGCTGCTTGGCAGGATCGCGATTGTCTCGCTCTTTGTGGGGCGGGATCGCCGAAGCTGGTCGGAACGCGAACTTGCCGACGCTCACGCGGTTTTACTTCGAGCGGGCGAGTGGATCGAGCGCGAAGCGCTTCGGTACAGAGCCAGCGTGAACGTCGAAATCGCGAATGCGTATTTTATCCACGACGACGAAACATCCGACGAGGTCGCCATCGGGTTTCAGGCGGAAGGGGATTCCGTCGGCCCGTTTGAACACGAGGCGGGGTTCAAAGCCCTGGTCGGGGTGACCCGCGCGGCGGTCGCACTCGGATTTCGCGACGCGAGCGACCTGTTTGCTGAAATCGGCGAGAGAATCGCGGCGGATGTCACGGTCTGGTTGCTTCATCCTCGACAAGCGGGCCGATCGTTCGCGCTGCCCGGCGACCGTTCTGAGTGGGCCGGGTTAAGCCTCGCGGTTTGCTTTCCTCGGGAAGCCTCGTTTCCGGAACCGATCTCGGGCCCAGCTCGTGTCGACGGCGTAACCGTTGTCCACGAACTGCTTCACTTGTTTGGGGCGAGCGATAAATACGGACAGTCGCTCAGGACCTTCGCCGCGAAAACCGTCACCGGGCGCGAGGTAATGCGCCTGGACGAAACCCGGCTCAGCAGACTTCGGATCGATCCATCCACCGCGTCGGAAGTGGGTTGGGTGGAAACGGTTCAGAAACCGCAAGAGTGAGAGTCGTGGCGGTCGCACGCACGGGTTAAACACGACGGCCGGCGTCACTCTTTCGAGTCACGTCGGCCGTCTTGATCGCGAAACGCTCATCGTCGTCGAGTCAGTTCGACTCGACCTGAGGACGGGGGCGAGCGAGTTGATTGACAATATTCGCAGCGTCCATCGCGCGACGCAGATCGGAATATTTGGCCAGGGGAGCGGAGCACGTCTCGTCGGTATAGATCCCCACAACCGTATATAGGCTATGCAGTTCGCCGGTGTCCGCCCTGGTAAACAGGCCGGAACGGATCAGCGAAGCCGCATTTTGCTGCCACAGTTGGGTGTCAGCCAATTTCGTCAGCATGGCGAGCCCCTCTGAGCTGAATGAGGAGGACCTGTCCCTGGCCGTCCGCAGCGTCACATCGCTGCGACTCTTCTATTGTAAACGATCTAAACTCTTCGTTCGTTCGAACACGCGAAATTTTCGGATTTTGATCAAACATCCAAGTTTCTTGAAAAATCAACTGCTGACGAATTATCTAACGTTCTCCTCCATTCGTATAGATGAACTCGGCATCGGAAGGGTTCAGTTCGCGTCCGACAATTTGCAAAAGCTGACCATGACATCAGTTCGGGCTCGTGGAAATTGCCTTGTTGGCTCTCGATCGCAATTTCTTTATGGCAACCTGACGACTCGTCTAAGGCAAATCTAGGACCGACACGAAAAAAAGGAAAGAGCGTTCAACCAAAAAAACATGGATGCACGCAGGCGTTCATTCGCGGAAACATGGAATGCCAACGATGCTTGGACGCGAAATTTCTCAAGAAATTCGCTTCTGGACTGTCATCTGGAACGAATTGTATCCCAGCGCGTGAGATGCGTTGCGATCCGGAGTGTTTCGCTGCGCTCGTCCATCGTGGACGACCCTTCGACCGCGCGTCCGTCACGTCGCCTGCCCGGCGCTCGCGCGGATCTGCCTAAAGTGGAGGCAAGCTGCCGAAAAAGGTCAATCGGTAAGGCAATCCAGGGCCAGGGCCAGGGCGCCCTGGACGACGACCTCTTCACCGAGTGCGGCGGGGACAACATCGAAGGTTCCACGAAACGGGGGGAACACGCAGGCGTCGAGTTTGCGACGAATCGGTGTCAGCCAGAGTTCCTCGCCGCTGAGGGAGACTCCTCCTCCAAGAATGATCCTGCGGGGGGCGAGCAAGGTCACCGCTTGACCGAGCCCGTGTGCCATGGCGGTCGTGGCGCGATCAAAGAGCATTCGCGCCTCGAAGTCGCCATCAAGGGCGGCATCGGCGACATGCTTTGAGGTGATCTCGGCGAAGTCTCCCTCCGCGAGGCGAACCACCGGCCAATCGGCATCTCGGCCCACACTCTGCCGACGACGTGCGTAGGCTCGCGCGGCTTCGGCGATCGCCCAGCCCGATGCCGAGTTCTCCAACGTCTCTACGCCCAGGTCGGAATTCGTTCGGTCATTGACCCACAGGTGACCGATCTCGATGGCTCCTCCGCCTCCGCCTCGATAGATCTTTCCATCAAGGATCAGGCCGCCGCCGATCCCGCTTCCGATCGTGACGTAAAGCACGGGAGAGAAACCTTTTCCAGCCCCGAAGCGGGCTTCGGCGAGCCCGGCGGTATCGGCGTCGTTCTGAACGACGACGCGGTCGGTTCGCGTCGTTTCTCGGAGCCATCGCGCGAGAGGAAAACCGTCCCAACCTTCAATTTGATGAGACGTTGTGACCACACCTCGCGCCGCGTCGATGGGTCCTCCGAACCCGACGCCGACGGCCTCGACCGCCTTTCCCCCGCCTTCACCGATCAGGGCTTCAAAAGCCTCAACGATCTGGGCTCGAATTCCTTCCGCACGATTCTCCGGAACGACCGTCCGCCGTTCGAGTGCTTGGACCCTTCCGTCGCCAAGTCCTAGCCCGAGCTGTAGTTTCGTTCCACCAACCTCGATCCCGAGCAAGAGCGAACTGTCCATGATGAGGTATCCCGTGCGGCGGTTTCGACGTGGCAAAGGGAGGCAAAACCCACGCTTCCGGCTCGTCTCATGACGGGTCGGAATCCTTTTCAAGCGTCGAAGGGAGACGAAAGCGGACGGCCCGACCTCGAGCATGCTTCGCCCGAGATTCCCCATTTTGAGGAATGCACGCTGCGAAAGCAACCGGGTCCGTGGCGTAAGAGGGTCACCCCATGGACAAGCTTCCCGAGTAGAATGCCTGACCGGCGTCAAGATTCGGAACGCGCCTGAGGGGCTCCGCGAATGGTGTTGGGGGTGCTCTGGACACTTGGCCTGAATGGGTTGCTGGGAATCGGCGCGTATCTCGTCGCACGCGAGGGATTTCGACAGCCTTCGGGAAGTCCTCGCGCTCTCGCGGCCGTGGTCATCGGTTGGGCCTGGCTGACGATCGGGATGCAACTGCTCGGAACCTTCGGATGGATGTCGCGAGGGCCGCTCCTTGCGTGGGTCGGTGGATTGGTCGTGGCCGGCGCCGTTTGCAGGACGCTAAGCGGTGGCGGGCGTTTGGAAGACTCCACGTCGACCAAAGTGGAAGCGGCGTCTTGGTCAGAGATCGGGGCCATCGGCTTGATTCTTTGGGTGTCGGCCTTGTTGGGTGGCCCTTCACTTTTCCGAGCGTTGAAAGTCGTGAGCGATGGGCCGATTTATCATCTCTACTTCGCGGCGCGTTGGTGGAAGGCTGGTCGCCTAAATCTGGTCGCGGCCCCTTTCGGAGAGAACGCCGCGACTTATTTTCCCGCGGGCGGCGACCTCTGGTTTAGCTGGCTGATGATCGGATGGGAAGGCGATTTGCTCGCCAAGGTCGGGCAGGTCCCGTTTTTTGTTCTCGCGGGCTTCACCGTGGTGGCACTCGCGCGACGTCTCGGAGCCGGACGCGCCGCGTCGGTGGTGGCGGCGACGTGGTATCTCGCGTCCTCTCCCCTGATCCTCTTCGCGTTCGAGCCCAACGTCGACATGATTTTCAATGCCGGATATCTGCTTTCGGTTCACTTTTTTATCAGGTTCGCGCTGGGGGATGGAGGGATCGAGTCGCTGGTGCTCGGAGGGCTGGCATCGGGCTTGGCGCTCGGGACCAAAGCACCGGCGGTGGTGTTCGTACCCCCTTTGATCGTGCTGGCGATGGCCGCGGCGGTCTGGCGCGGTGGTCCGTTTTCGAAGAATCTCGGCGGGGTGATCCTGGCGGGAGTAATACCGTTCACCGTGGCCGGGTTCTGGTACGCGAGAAGTGCCTTTTTGACGGGAAATCTGCTTTATCCCTTTCACCTGGACGTGTTTGGCCGCGTCTGGCTCGCGGGCTGGTATGGCCCCGACGTGATGCGGTCGAGCCCTTACTATTTGCCGAGAAGCCTGTGGGGAGCGTTTGGAGATATCGTGCTCGCTGTACTCGACCCCCGCCTCGCCCCGTTCTGGCTGGCGGCGTTGCTGGGTGCCTGGCGCTTGGGTGCGGTCTCGCGAGGGGCCGGCGATCGTTGCGTCTGGCTCCTCTCCGGTCTCGCGATCATGAATGTCGCGCTTTATTGGCTGGTCATCCCCTATCGCACTCAGCAGCGGTTTTTCCTTCAAGCACTCGGTCTCGCGGCGATTCCCCTCGCTCGATTGTTCGATCGCGCCCTTTGGGTCCGCGCGGGGGGAGTGGGGCTGCTGGCGATTCACCTGTTGACCAGGCAATCCTGGCCGTTGGAGCCGGGAACCATGCCTTGGGATTTATCGAAACTGATCCCCAACGACATCCCGGGCCTCATTTTTCTGTCGGGGCCGCCCTCCGCGTTGATCATGGCGCTCGTCATCGGGGTGTGCTCGTTCGCGATGGCTTGGGCATCGCTGAGGCTTTCGCGAGGATGGAAAAACCGAGGGATCGCGCTCGTGAGCGCCGCGGGGTATTTCGGGCTAACGGGCATGGCGGCTTACCCCTGGGATGCCGACGCTCGTCAACGCTTTTATCCCGTCTTCCCGGAGTATTACCGAGGTTGGCTCGCGTTTGACGCGCGTTGCGGACCTAAAGGAGCCAGGGTGGCGTATGCCGGAACGGACCTTCCCTATTACCTGATGGGTGTGGGCCTCCGAAATGACGTCCGTTATGTAAACGTCGACCGTCACACCGATTGGCTCCTCCACGACTACCAACGCGACGCGATTGACTCGGGCGTTGGTCCTAGAACCTGGAATCATCCTCGGCCGGGCTGGGATCGGGTGCATCCGGACTATGACTCATGGCTCGCGAACCTGCGTTCCCAGGGGATTCAACTTCTGGTCGTGACGCGAGCGAATCCCACTGAAGGCCCGCACAACATCGCCGATCCGTACGGTTTTCCGATCGAACGCGGCTGGGCCGACGGGCATCCCGAGAGCTTCGAGGTTCTCTATGGCGAGCGCGAGGGGGACCCTCAATTCCGGCTCTACCGGCTCAAGCCCGCGCAATCTTGAAATTATTTTGGCTCATGATGGATTCCGGGGTGGTGGAGCGAATCCTCGAATCCGAAGGGCCGACCAGGGTGCCACGGGTTGTACTCAACCCGTGCTCCGGGCGTG
>JAYVYS010000446.1:0-4763 GCA_043784005.1 Isosphaeraceae bacterium | reverse complement strand
AAGGAATCGCTCGAATCGGTCATTTCGTCGTGCGTAAACTTCGTCGGTGTCGATTTGAATACGGCAAGCGTCCCACTGCTGCGGCATGTGTCGGGCTTGAATCAGTTGACCGCGCGTCGGGTGGTCGAGTATCGCACCGAGAAAGGCCCGTTCACGAGCCGGGAACAACTCCAGCAGGTCGATGGGGTCGGCCCCGTCTCCTTCACCCAGGCGGCCGGGTTCTTGAAGCTTCGTAGCGGTGAGAACCCACTCGACCGCACGTGGATTCACCCCGAAAGCTATGGTGTGGCCACGAAGCTCCTGGAGACTCTGGGATTCGCCACGGATGTGGTTAAGGATCGAACCAAGCTTGAAGAACTTCACGCCAAGCTCACCGAGGCCGACGTTCCCGCCTTGGCCAAGGAACTTGAAGTCGGCGAGCTGACTCTTCGCGATATCTTCGAGGCTCTTGCACGTCCGGACCGCGACCCTCGTGAAGACCTTCCCAAGCCGATCTTCAAGAAGGGTGTCCTGAAGCTCGAGGATCTTGCGGCCGGCATGGAGCTGAAGGGCACCGTGCTCAACGTGGTCGACTTCGGTGCATTCGTCGACATTGGGCTGAAAGATTCGGGGCTTGTTCACATCAGCCAACTTGCTAACCGCTACATCAAGAGCCCTCATGACGTCGTGAGCGTGGGAGACGTGGTGAGCGTCTGGGTCATGGGTGTGGATCAGGAACGGAAGCGGGTCTCACTGACGATGGTCAAACCCGGAACCGAACGTCCGCGAGGCGCCCAAGGGGGACCCGGGGGTGGCGGCGGCGGGGGACGTCGCGGCGGTGGTGAAGCTCGCGAAGGGCGCCCCGCCGGTGGGGATCGTCGTGGGGCGGCTCCAGGACAAGGGCAGGGGGGTGGAGGTCGTCCGCCTCGCCGTGAAGGATCGGCGTTGACGACCCCTCCGGTCGGCACGGGTGCGCCCGGTGGTGATCCCTCGGCTCCTCCTCAGCAACAACAACCCCCGCGTCAGTTCGATCGCCCAGGCGGTGGTGGTGGGCGCGGACCTGGACCCGGCGGCTTCCGACCGGGGCCTGGTGGTGGTGGTGGTGGAGGAGGAGGGCGGGGACCAGGCGGACCTCGCCAGGGTGGCGGCGGAGGTTCGGGCGGTGCGACGGGCCGCTTCGAGCGAGCGCAGGCACCGCGTCCTCCGATCAAACCCGCGAAGCCCGCGCCGCCGCCGCCGCCACTCTCAAAAGATGCGCTGACCGGGAGCGTCCCGTTGCGCACTTTCGGCCAGCTCAAGCAACTCTGGCAGGCCAGAGACGAACCCGAAGACGGTGGTGGCGGCCCTCCTTCAGAAGCCTCCAACGAGATCTCGCCTAAGTCTCACGACTCTGGACCCGACACCATGCCTGCGGGTGAAGGTGAAGCGACGAGTTGAGTTGAGCTACGGAACTGGCCGGGAATCATGTCAGGTTTCCACTTCGATATTCTAACGATGCTGTAGCGTGCGGGAGCTTGCCGACGCTTTGGCATTCGTCCGGGGCTGCTCGTCGCCACCTCGAAAGCGAGAGCAAGCTCCGGAGGAATGCCCTTATTCCCCGGGGTTTCGCTCGAATTCAAGGGCTGCAATGTCTTCCCGTTGGCGGATCGCCCGTGTTACCCTCGGAATCCCGCAACCGACCGCACCAATGACTTTGAGGGATACCGTGATGATGCTGCCAAGGCGATGGGTGGGTTTGGGATTCTTCTGGCTCGGCGGCTTGGTCGTGATGGCGCATGGGCAAGAGGCAAAACGCTTGAATTATCCGGAAACCCCTGCGAAACCTGTGGTCGACACCTATCACGGCACCGAAATCATTGACGCTTATCGATGGCTTGAGGACGTGAGCGACCCCTCGGTCCGCACGTGGGCCGCGGCGCAAACCAAGCTCACCCGGGAGTTGCTTGATCGCGATCCTCATCGAAAAGATCTGGTCGAAACGCTCCGCAAGCTCTACGACTTCCAGACAACCAGTTCACCGAGCGTGTACGGCAAGCGCTATTTCTTCTCGCGTAAGGAAGGGCTAAAAAATCATTCGGTGGTGTACGTTCGGGACGGCGGTCCCGACGCGCCGGCCCGCGTGCTTCTCGACCCCAACACCTTCAGCGCCGATGGCACCGTCGCACTTGATTGGATGTTTCCCACGCCCGATGGCGCGCTCGTCGCCTACGGCACCAGCCTCAGCGGTTCCGAGCTGAGTACGCTCAAGATTCTTAATGTCTCGACCGGTGAACATCTCTCTGATACCATCCCTCGCACCAGGGCCTGCACGGTGGCCTGGGAGCCTGGTAACAAGGCTTTCTGGTATTCGCGCTACCCGGAAAAGGGAGCCGTTCCGGCCGGTGATGAGATGTACGGCAGGAAAATCTACCGACACGTCGTGGGCACTGACTCGAAAAACGATCCGATTGTCTTCGGCGAAGGACGTTCCAAACTTGACTGGCTGGGCGTCTCCGACAGCGAGGACGGCAAATACGCGTTGATCTCGTCGTCCACCGACTGGATCAAGAACGACTTGTATCTGAAAAAGTTCGGCGATGAGTCCGCCCCGTCGCCCCTGGCCGTCGGGATGAATGGTCGCACGAGTGCCTCGATTTTCGATGGCAAGATCATTCTTTCGAGCAACGTGAACGCCGCTCGTGGACGTGTTCTGATCACGGATGTCGATCACCTCGACCCGAAGGACTGGAAAGAGATCATTCCGGAAAGCGAAGGAGTGATCGAGGCGGTGCATGTCGTCGACCGCAAGCTCGCCGTGTTGATCAGCAAAGTAGCGGTATCCACCCTCGCGATCTACCGACTTGACGGCACGAAAGAGCGAGAGATCACCCTGCCCACACTCGGCACTGCGGGAGGGCTCAACGGCGAATTCGACGGCCGAGAGCTGTTCTACTCGTTCCAGTCGTACCTCTATCCCGGTACGGTTTTCCGGGTTGACATGACGACCGGAGCACAAACCGTCATCGACCGTTCGACGGCCCAAGTGGACCCGACCCGATATGAGGTGAAGCAGGTGCGTTACCCGTCGAAAGACGGCACGAGCGTACCGATGTTCATTCTCTCTAAAAAGGGGCTGGAACTCGACAGTAAGAGGCCGACGTTGCTTTACGGATACGGCGGGTTCGACATCAGCCTGACTCCCGCGTACGACCCGGACCTACGGGTCTGGCTCGACAAAGGCGGAGTCTACGCGATCGCCAACCTGCGAGGCGGCGGCGAGCTTGGGCGCGAATGGCACGCGGCGGGAAGGCTCGCCAAGAAGCAAAACGTCTTCGACGACTTCATCGCGGCGGCCGAGTATCTGATCGCGAGTCATTACACGAATGCCGGCAAACTCGCGATTGAAGGGGGCTCAAACGGCGGCTTGCTGGTCTCGGCGTGCCTGACGCAGCGGCCGGACCTCTATCGCGCTGTGCTTTGCGCTGTGCCGCTTTGCGATATGCTTCGATATCACCGGTTCTCGATCGCCAAGAACTGGGTCCCCGAGTACGGTTCGTCGGAAGACCCGGCGGCGTTTGAGTGGATTCGCAAGTATTCCCCTTATCAGAACGTGAAGCCCGGCACGGCCTACCCCGCAGTCCTGGTTTTGACCGGTGAGAGCGACACGCGCGTCGAGCCCATGCACGCCTACAAGATGGCCGCGAGGCTTCAGTGGGCGACCGCTTCGGAGCGCCCGATTCTCTTGCGGGTCGAATCCAAAGCGGGCCACGGCGCGGGCAAGCCGCTCACCAAGCGGATCGAAGAAGACGCCGATAAATGGACGTTTTTGTTCGAACAGTTGGGAATGGACGGTTGATTAAAAAAAACACCGGACCAACCTCGGATGACGCCGATCAACGCGGTTCGAAAACGACTTTGAATGATCTCCCGCGGTCATCCGATTTATCTGCGGTTGATGTCTTGCATTGATCCAGCGAGTTCCTTCTCCTCTTCGGGAAGCCGCTCGACTTGCCAGTCTTCCAGATCGACCGTGGCACCGCTGCCGAGAAAATGGACCACGGCGACAAACTGATCGCGTTTGCCGCGTTTGGTCACTTTTCCCTCCATGCCGGTCAGTGGGCCGCTCAAAATTCTGACTCGCGCGCCGACGGGGACGGTCAACTCGGGAAGGACCGCCAAGCCCGAGGCGAGCAACTGGTGGATCTGGCGAAGGTCATGATCCAACGCATCCTGATTCAAGACTTCGATCACGCGAACCAGTCGATTCCCTTTCATGGAAAGAACACGCTCGCGCTCATCGCCGAGCAGGAAGAGATAGCTCGTGAAAAGCGGGATGATGGAACGGATTTTCCGGCCCTGCGGGGTATGAGCTTCGTGGAGAACCTGCGGGAGATAATAGGGAACTTTGATGGCTCGAAGATCGCGCGCCGCAGCTTTTTCCTGTCGGGGCTTGGTATGCAGGCACCACCACTTACGGGGCGTGGCGGACTCTCCGCTCGCGGCATGGTCTTGCCAGAGGTCCGCAGGGTACAGGTCGGGCTCAGCGGGTAGGATCGGCATCGGAAAACTCGGACTCAGTCGGGACTTGAGGATGCATCCACTCGATTTCGGTGACACTCGGCATGTCGCCAGGTACGGGATGGACTTTATATCGCCCTCACGCTAATCGCGCGGCGTGCGTTCCGTCAAGCCGGGCCGACGACTGGCCCAGGGCTGTTCGGTTCTCTTCAGATCCTGTCCATCATCCGACGGAGTCCCTCGATTGGGTGCATTACGATTCTCCGGGTCGCGGCGGCGATGCTGGG
>JAYVYS010000445.1:0-2910 GCA_043784005.1 Isosphaeraceae bacterium | reverse complement strand
AAAGGCCGGAGGCTGCTTCACTTCTTTCGCGTTTCCTTGTGCGGCGTGTGCTTGCGCTCACGCCGGCAGTATTTCTTGAGCTCCAGACGTTCGGCTCCGCGGGTCTCTTTCTGCACCCTGTAGTTGCGGTCGCCGCACGTGGTGCATTCCAACCATACATACTCGCGCATCGCCTGCTCCTGCGTCGTCTAACCACTCGCCCGTCCCCTCAAAAGGCCGTGGGCGGCCACGTTTCACCCGGGAATCGGGTTCAACGGGCGCGCCCGGCACCGGCCATTGAGAGTGTTGGGCCGCGGGGCTGAGCCCCGCGGCCGCACTGACGGAATCGCTTAGCTTAAAGAAGAATCTTGGTCACGACGCCAGCCCCGACGGTCTTGCCGCCCTCGCGAATCGCGAACCGGAGAGACTCCTCCATCGCGATCGGCGTGTGCAGCTCGACGGTCATCTTGATGTTGTCGCCCGGCATGCACATCTCGGCCTCGGTGTTGTCCTCCGAAAGGAGATTCAGCACTGAGCCGGTCACGTCGGTCGTCCGGAAGTAAAACTGCGGACGATAGCCCTTGAAGAACGGGGTGTGTCGCCCACCTTCGTCCTTCGAGAGCACATACACCTCGGCCTCAAACTTGGTGTGCGGGGTGATCGAGCCCGGCTTGCAGACAACCTGGCCGCGTTCGAGGTCGGTCTTTTCCACACCTCGAAGGAGAATGCCGACGTTGTCGCCGGCCTGCCCCTGGTCGAGCGTCTTCTGGAACATCTCGACGCCCGTGACGACCGAGTTCTTGTTGGCGTTGAAGCCAACGATCTCGACCGCCTCGCCGACCTTGATCATTCCGCGCTCGATACGGCCTGTCCCCACCGTGCCACGGCCCTTGATCGAGAAAACGTCCTCGATCGGCATGAGGAACGGCTTGTCGACGGACCGGATCGGCTCCGGAATGTAGTCGTCCATCGACTTGACCAGGTCAAGAATCGGCTGGGCGGCCTTGGGATCGGTCGGGTTGTCGTAAGCGGGACGAGCGCAGCCGCGGGTGATCGGGATGTCGTCGCCCGGGAATTTGTAGTGCGTGAGCAGCTCACGCAGCTCCATCTCGACCAGTTCGAGCAACTCTTCGTCGTCGACCAGGTCGATCTTATTGAGGAAGACGACCAACGCGGGGACGCCGACCTGGCGGGCCAGGAGGATGTGCTCACGCGTTTGCGGCATTGGACCGTCGGCCGCCGAGACCACCAGAATCGCCCCGTCCATCTGGGCGGCGCCGGTGATCATGTTCTTGATATAGTCGGCGTGCCCTGGGCAGTCGATATGGGCGTAGTGACGCTTGTCGCTCTCGTACTCGACGTGCGAGACGGCGATGGTCACCGTCTTGGAGGCGTCACGCACCGTACCGCCCTTGGCGATATCCGCGTAATCCTTCTTCTTGGCTTGACCGCGAGCAGCCAGCACCGCCAGGAGCGCGGCCGTCAAGGTCGTCTTGCCGTGGTCGATGTGACCGATCGTCCCCACGTTGACGTGCGGCTTCGTTCTCGCGAAATTTTCCTTGGCCATCGTTACTCCTGCGTATGCTCTTCGCCTTGCGGCATCCCAGAGGTCAAACAGACGGAAAAACCACCCGCCGGCCCGCCCCACAGCTCATCCCGCCCCACACAAACAAGCCGATTCCTCCCATAGGGCGTGGGACTGACCGAACGGCTTCGACCAACGATCATTGTAACGCCCGACTATGGGCCACCAACCCCAGAGCTGCCGCTGGGATTTGAACCCAGGACCTCGTCCTTACCAAGGACGCGCTCTACCAACTGAGCCACGGCAGCGTGTTTCAAACCGCTCCTTCAAGACAACTTCCGAACCGGTCGTCCTCCCTCGCGTGATCTCGTCTTTCCGCATTGTTTCGCAACCTGTTCGACGCCCGTCAAACCCGGCTTCACGCCTCCCCGTTCCGCGTCAGACCGCCATAAGAGCGGGTGATGGGAATCGAACCCACGTTGCCTGCTTGGAAGGCAGGTACTCTACCATTGAGTTACACCCGCCTGGACCGCCCCTCCGCCGGGCGGCAGCCCTTTGGGTGGGGTCGAGTTGGCAACATCGGATTCCGCGGTTTGGCGGGGTGGCGCTTGGGGTCTCAGGTTGTCTCGTCTCGGCTACACCTCTGGAGTCTTTGACGTCGATTCTCGTCCGCGATCCGCGTCTCTCAACTGATGGCTTGGCCCGAGAGACACAGGCCGAGGCAGTGGGTGGAGCAGGATTCGAACCTGCGAAGGCGATGCCACCAGATTTACAGTCTGGCCCCTTTAACCACTTGGGTATCCACCCGTGCTTCTGGGCTTGAGGAACGTCCCGGGTGACCCATATCTCTCGACGGCCCGACGCAACGTCGGGCAGAGCTGGCGGTGAGAGTCGAACTCACAACCGTCGGTTTACAAAACCGGTGCTCTGCCAATTGAGCTACGCCAGCATCCAATCGAAGAGGCCATGGAATTTTCTAAATATACCGTCCGACGCGAGCGTTGCAAGGGCGCTTTTGAGCCCCGCGACAGATTTCATCCGGAACGTACCGCGCCGATGATACTTCAGGAGCAGGCCGATTCAGTGACCGACCGCCTCGGGAAATAGGGTTCAGGGCGAAGAGCGAGGCCCGGTCAGACGGTTCAAACCTCATTCAGAGGCTTGAACGCTAAATGTACCTTCGCCGGCACACTACAGGCAAGGGCCTCCCCTTGAAACCCGCACGTATGCGACGACGTTTCTACTAAAACGGCGTGGGGGAGTGGGCGTCTGGAGGCTCAAAGCATTGGCAGGTCGAGCTTTTCTTCGTTGGCGAACCGGCGAAGCTTATCCTGGGCGCGCGACTCGATCTGACGAACGCGCTCCTTGGTGATGCCGAGCTCTCGGCCGAGTTGTTCCAGGGTTTG
>JAYVYS010000444.1:0-8674 GCA_043784005.1 Isosphaeraceae bacterium | reverse complement strand
CATCTTGCTGACGTCGACCACGAAGTCTTTGCGAAGCCGGGATCAAGCCTCGACGTTTCGCCGCGATCTTCGTGAAGAGTTACACTGGATGTTCGCGCTGGGCTTGCCGTTGATCGGCCTGATCCACATCGGGCTTGGATCATTCCTGGCCCTTCAAGGCTATTACGGCGGAACATTCGTCGAAGGCACGGGCGCGGTCGTGGGTGTGGGCCTGATCCGCAATGTCGCGCCGTTGATGGCCTGCCAGGTCCTCTCCATCATCATCGCCGCGCGGATGACGCCGGAGATCCGCCGAGATTACGGCGTTCGAGATGAACTCCCTTCCCCTCGCCTCGGCCTTCTCGATCGCCCCACCGATCAATCCATCACTAAGGTTCGCACCCTCCCGACAAAGGCCGACAAATCGCGGGCGGTCTCGCTCCGTCTTTTCGCCGGCGCCATCGCCGGTACGGTTATGGGCCTCTGGGGTTCGGCGGTGGGTACGGTGGTCGGCTGGTCAGTGAGCAAGACGCTGATCGGGGTGACAAGTCATAGTTTTTTTCACATGTTCTGGGAGATGCTCTGGACGCGCGATATCGTCGGCCTGTTTGTCAAAGGCTCGGCATTCGGAATGGTCTGCTCGCTTTTCGCGTGTCAAGAAGGGCTTCGTGGCCGCGCCGATGCGACCATGCCGGAGCTTGCCTCTTCCGCCTGTCGGGCCGCTTGCCTGGCGATGGCTTCGATTCTCCTGTTGAATAGTGTCTGGTTCATCCTGTTCTACCACGCGGGATCAGCCTTCGGACCGACACTATTGAAGCCTCCGACGCAGTAGTACCACGGCCCGACCCCAAACTTTTGCTAGCCCGAACACGGCTTGAGAAACAATCCAAGGATGGACAACCCCGCTGGGGAGGGAACCCCGATGCAAGGTCGTGCTTCACGACGCGAGTTCATTGTCGGTCTGGTCATGGTCGCCGCATCGATAGGCTTCCTTGCCATGCTCGCGATGGCAGGCGGCGGCCCCGCGTTTCTCAGCCAAAATCGGACCATCGACGTCATCTTTCGAGATGGTCAGGGTATTCGTGAAGGAAGCCCCGTCCGGATCGCCGGGATCGACTCCGGGCACGTGACAGAAATCAACCTGATTGAATTTGAAGGCACAATCAAGGCGAGGGTTCGCATCGCCTTGCCGAATACGCTTGCCATCAAGCTCAAACAAGACGTAAAGGTAACGATACAGCCGAGCCTTACCGGACAGAGCCGCGTGAACATCGTCTCTTCCGGGCGCTCGGGCGTGGCGCTTGTTCCGGGACAGCTGGTGCAAGGGGTCGAGTCAACGTTTTTCGACCCGATCCTCGAACAAGTTGGACTCGGACCTGTCGAGCGTAGCCACCTCAGTCATACGATCGCCGAGATCCGTAAGACGGTCGACACCGCCTCTCCTCGAATTCGCGAAATCCTCGCGGCATTGCAAGAAACAGCGGGTGGCTTGAAAGACTCATCCGACGCCCTTCGGCCTGTGGTCGAGTCGACCGCTCAGAATTTGGAGTCGCTCTCGAAACGAATCAGCGAATCGTCGCCGAAGATCGACAAGACCCTCACACGGCTCGAATCGGTCACCACGCAGGTCGATACCATGTTGACTGAGAATCGCGCTAACCTGCAGGCCACAATGGTTTCGGTTCGCGACCTAAGCGCCACGGCGCGGGATATGTCGCTCAAGAACCGGGAAAAGGTTGAAAAGCTACTCGACGGCGTCGAACTCACGCGCGCCAGGGCGGATCGCGTGCTCTATCAGGCGGACATTCTCGCCGGACAAGGCGTACAGATGGTCACCAAGAACCGCGCGGACATCGAGCGAACACTCCTGAACGTGAAAGACGCGACCGACTGGGCCGACAAACTCGTCCAGAAGATCTACGCCAATCCGTTCGTTTTGAGCCCGCTTTATAAACCATCGGCCGAAGACGTTCGCGCTTCAAGTGTGTACGACACCGCGCAGGTCTTCACGAAAGGCGCGCAAGAGCTGAACGACTTGATCAAAACCTTGGATTCGTTGCAGGCGCGAATGCAGACTCCCGCGCAACAACAAGAAATCGCTGTACTCGAGAAAAATATTCTTGTAGTCACGGAGAAACTTAACCAGACCTCGCAACTCCTGGCCGAATCGTTGAAACGTCAGCCGCCCCCGGTCCGAGTGCGGAGGTGATTCGGAGTGAAGCCGTCGAACCCGGAAAAAATGGCCGATGAGGCGAGCCTTTCTTATCGTTCCTAATCACCCTAAGTCACCTATCCTTGTGGTTAAAATAGGCGGCTTCATCCCGAGACCAATGAATAGGCAAAACAGTCCATGGCGAAGTTCAACATCTTCGCGAGAGTTTTGGACAATCGACTGATTTCCGAGTCTTTTCCTCATATCCGGATCATCTTCCGACCGATAGTCAAAGTGTGATCACTGAGAGCAAACGGTGGTCGCGCTAGAGCCTTGAAGCGACCGGGCTTTACCAAAGGCCTGACTTCATCCTGGCTTCAGCGTGTTTTACAACAGCAACGAACGGGCGAGCCGGCGGGAGGAACCCCCGGCCCGAGCACCAAGAGGGGAGGCACACATGGAAGTCTACGGAGCTGGGGGAACATCAGGCCCTCAACCGATTTACCCGCGACTGGCGGCATTCGGCGTCGACGCGGGTCAGACCGTCCAGGCGGGCACCCCCCGCGATCACGTTGAGATCTCGCCCTTGGGGCAGATGCTCGACGGCATCAGCAGACTGCCGGAAATCCGCCACGAAAAAGTGGAGGAGATCCGTCGCCAGATCGCCTCGGGCGTTTACGAGACCCCGGCCAAGCTAGAAACGGCTCTCGACCGCATGCTCGACGAACTGAGCGGCTGGTAATCGGTCAATCGACGACCTGACGGATTCGGTCATGCGCCGCGACCCGACGACCCCCGACTCTCGCGCTCGATTTCGAGGCGGGGGACGAAGGTCGTCTGGTCGCGGGCTCGTTTCGAACGCCGCGATTGCTCAAAATCGCAACACCCTGTCACGCGCGGCCACCTCCCACTCGTCGACAAGCACGCCGTTCTCAACGACATACGCCTTGCGATGTAACGCCGACGTAGGGCAGACGTGAGTGGGAAAGGCGAGAAACACCGTTCCCGGCGGGTACTTCTCCGCATCGGGTGTGTCGACGACGAGGTGTTCCTCGCTTTGCCCGCCGAGCGTGGCACCAGGAAGGTCGGGGAGAGTCAGCCGAGGGCCCGCGGGATCGGCGGCGACCGCTTTGTGGCCGACGTCAAGACAGAGCCGACCCGGTCGAGGACGGCTGATCACGCGCGTTAACACGGCGGCGGCGGGAGTGAACGGCAAGTCGGGAAACTTTGCCGCGTACGACATATCGTAAAGCGTACACGTACCCGGCGAAAGTTCGACATTCGGCTCGTCGAGAGATGCATGAACCGGAAACGTGGGGGTTCCTCCCAGAATCAAACGGGGAACCTCATAACCGCTCGCGATCAAGCGATCTCGAAGCGCCAGGGTCTTCTCAATTCCGGGCCGAGCGCGTTCTCTCCGCTCCGCGAGGTCAAAAATTTGGAGATGGCCGTCGTAGGCGTGAAGCCCGTCGGCAATGAGATTTTTCGACGACGCCACCTGTTGATAAAGCGCGAAAGCGGCGTCACCTGGCGCGATCCCGGTTCGGCCCATACCGACTTCGAGATCGAGAAGAACGTGTAAGCGAATCCCCAGGCGCTTCATCCCGACATCCAACACTTCCGTGGACTGCGGGTCGTCCATCAGCACCCGAAATGTCGTGTCGGGGAAATGGTGAGCGAGCTTCGCGATCCTGGCGATGTTCGGTCCGATGATCGGATACGCGAGAAAAATGTCGCGGCAACCTGCCTCGGCCGTCATCTCGGCTTCGGCGACCGTGGCCACTTTCTGCTTGGTGATTCCCTTCTCCTCGCACATTCGGATGATCGCCGGCATTTTGTGCGTTTTGACGTGCGGACGGAGCCGCTGGGGCCCTCCCGCCATCGCGATCATCGCATCCAGGTTCGTTCGCACCACGCCTCGGTCTACGACAAGCGAGGGGCTTAGCATCGATGACGGGTCGGTGACTCGAAAGAATTCCATGAGCCTTGATGAACCTTCATTACTTCGCATTGAGTTGCAAAACCGCCGCCGTCATCGCGCGCACACCGGTCTGGATGCTCGGTCCCGGATCGGGAAAGTATAAAGCGGAGTGCAGGCTCGGCAGAATCTCGTTCTTCGCCTTCGCCGAAGCGACTTTCTCCGGCGGGATCGTCCCGAGTCGAAACATGAACGTCGGCACCCCGCCTTGACCAAAGAGTCCAAAGTCCTCAGCACCCATCACGGGTTCGACTGTGAGGACGTTGCTTTCACCGAGTGCCCTTCGGAACGCGGGAACGACACGTTCAACAAGTGATGGAGTGTTGATTGTTGGATCGGTTGTCTCCTCGATCTCGAACCCTGGCTCAGGTGCGCGGTGGGCCTCGGCCAACCCCTTGATCCGTCTCTTGATTCCATCGATCAATTGCATGCGAACGTCTTCCCGATAGGCCCGAAGGGTCAGTTGAAGCTTGACCTCGTTCGGAATGATATTGCTTTTGGTTCCTCCGTGAATCGAGCCCACGCTGATCACGCAGGGCTGAATGGGGTCTACCTCTCGGCTCACCACCGATTGAAGATCGACGACGAAGAGGGCGGCCAAAAAGATTGGGTCGATGGTCGAGTGCGGCGCGGCCCCGTGTCCGCCCTTGCCGCGAATGGTCACGTTCACCGAGGTCGAGCTGGCCATCGCCGGCCCGCTTGTGAACGCGACGCTGCCGGTGGGAAGATCGTTCGAGACGTGAAGCGCGAGCGCCGCGTCGGGCTTGGGGAACCGGTCGTACAGCCCATCGGCCAGCATCGCCTTGGCACCGCCGATCATTTCTTCGGCGGGCTGACCGATGAAGAGGATCGACCCCTTCCATTGATCCTTGTGCGAAGCGAGCCATCGTGCCGTACCAACAAGACATGTCATGTGAATATCGTGACCGCAGGCATGCATCACGCTGACGGTCTTTCCATCACCATCAACGGTCGTCGCCAGGCTCGCGTATGGCAATCCCGTTAGCTCCTTCACGGGGAGTGCATCCATATCCGAGCGAAGAAGAAGCGTCGGCCCAGGCCCGTTCTTCAACACGCCGACGACCCCGAGCTTACCAACTCCGGTCGTCACCTCGACACCGGCCTTCCGCAGTTCCTCGGCGACCCGTTTCGCGGTCGCATCCTCACGGAAGGAGAGTTCCGGGTTCTTGTGGAGATGAGTGTAAAGGGCCGTAAGTTCCGGCAGGTTTTTCTCGTACCAATCGTCGGCGCGGGGGATGCCTTGCGCGTTTGATGAGGGACCCGTCGCCAACCACACAACGCATGTGAAATGAACGATCAATCTGTGCATCAACGCCGGCTCCGTGTGATATTTCAGCGTGAATGTTGGCGACTCACTCGAAACCCATCTGTTTTTGATAGGAAAGGGCCTTGGCGTGCTCGGCCTCGGGGATCTTGCCGCAGCGTTGATAGATCACCGAGAGGGCTGTGTAACTGAACGTGTCTTCGGGTTCGAGTTCGACCACTTTTTTGGCGTGGAGAATGGCGTTGTCCGAATCGGCGAGGTCGGCATAGAGCTTCGCGAGCATTCCATGCCCGATCGCGAAGTTTGGTTCGGCCGCGACGGCTTCGAGGAGCTTGGCGACGGCCGCGGGCTTGTCACCCGCATCGCGGAGGTCAACGGCCTGGTCGTAGATCTCGTGAACGGTGGGCATGGCTCTCTCTTCGGGAACGGTTTGAAATCGAGACCGGGGTAATGTGAAAGGAGAGCCTTCTGGAAGGCGCTCTCGGGACATTCGCGATCTTGCCGACGCCTTTAACTTCAGGCATCGCGCGTGGAATGTCAACCGGCGGGAACGAATACGCCTCGACGACCGGTTGACTGGCCTAAGATCGAGCTATACGATTTCGAGGATGAATCCCGACCGACAAACTCTCTCCGGGTGGAACGCATCATGTCACTTTCTTTTAGTGATGACGGTCCCGGCCACGTGGTGGTCCTCTTGCATGGGTTCCCTCTGGATCGAACCATGTGGTCGGGGCAAATCGGTGAAATCGGCGAGAGCTACCGCCTGATCACGCCCGATCTTCGTGGTTACGGCCGCTCGGTCGGTCCACCGGAACGTATCTATACCATGGATGCGATGGCGGATGACGTGATTGAAACCCTTGATGCGCTAGGCATCAAGGAAAGGGTCGTGCTGGGGGGGCTTTCGATGGGAGGTTACGTCGCGCTCTCGGCCGCAAGGCGCTATCCCGAGCGGTTCCGAGCCCTCATGCTTTTCGACACCAAAGCCGTAGGCGATTCGGCTGATGCCGCCCGAGGACGAGAAACCACTGCCGACCAGATCGAAGCCACCGGACTGACCGACGGCTTGATCACGGCGATGATTCCCAAGCTGTTCTCTTCCTTGACGCGCGAGCTGAGGCCAGAGCGAGTCGAGCCGGTCCTGAACGTGATGAGGGCGACCTCACCACGAACGATCGCCGCCTCCCTTCGCGGCATGGCCGCCCGACCCGACCGCTCCAGGGATCTGCTGTACATCACGATTCCCACCCTGGTGGTCGTCGGTGGCGAGGACGTGATCACGCCGGTCTCGGACGCGAGGGCGATGGTGGAAGAGCTCCGGAATGCAACGCTCGCGATCATTCCGGACGCCGGCCACATGGCCCCTCTGGAGAATCCGACCGCGACGAACCTCGCGATCCTCTCGTTCCTCAACCGGCTTGGATAGGGGTTGAACGAAGGAACTCGGGTACGCGGGCCTTGAATCCGCTCGCAGGCGTGGGATAATCCACGAGCCCTGACGTGACGACTTCCAAAACGCTGCACCCCGGCACCTCCCTTATGTCCGATCCCGTCGAACGCGCCCTGATCACAACGGCCAAGGAGCTCGATGACCTCGTCAAGCGGCTTCGCGTGCGAGGTCGATTCGCGTTTGACACCGAGTTTGTCTCTGAAGACACCTTCGAGCCGGTGTTGTGCCTGATCCAGGTCGCGACTTCCGAGGAACTGGTCGCCATCGACTCGCTCGCCGTGCGCGACATCGGACCGTTCTGGGACGCGGTGATCGACCCCGAAATCGAAGTGATCATGCACGCCTCGGGCGAAGATCTGCGGATCTGTCGGTTCCAGACCGGCCGGGTCCCCGCACGCGTCTTCGACGTCCAGATCGCGGCTGGCCTTGTCGGATTCGGATATCCCCTCTCTCTGGGTAATCTCGTTTCGCAAGCCATGGGGATGTCGGTTTTTGGTGGAGAAACACGTACGGACTGGCGGAAACGCCCGCTCAGCCCGGCGCAACTTCGCTACGCCCTGGACGACGTTCGCTATCTGCTTCCCCTCGCGGACCGCCTTCAAGAACGCCTTCATGAACTCGACAGAGCAGATTGGGCCGAAGATGAATTTCGAGACTTTCTATCGGGAATCGAGAATCGGGACGAGGAATCGCGCTGGCGAAAACTTCCCGGACTTCACCACCTCAACCGTCGTGGACTCGAGGTCGCGCGCCGGCTCTCGCTATGGCGGGCCGACGAGGCGAAGCGGGTGAACCGACCGGTGCGCCAGATCATCCGTGACGACCTACTTATCGCGATTGCCAAGCGTCAGCCCACCAATCGCCAGGATCTCGAAGCCCTCCGAGACTTCAACCGCCCACATCTGTTGAGCAAGGGGCACGAGCTTCTCGACGTGATTTCCGAAGCACAAGAGCTCTCGACCGAGGATCTTCCCGAACATGCCGAGCGCCATGACGAAGGCCCGGGCTTGACCATGATCATCAACGTCCTGGCCGCGGCGCTTGCGACTTGCTGCACGGAGAGAAAGGTCGCGATGTCGCTTCTCGGGTCATCCGCCGACCTTAAAGAACTCGTGCGCTGGCAGTCGAAGAATCGACCGGAATCGGATCAGCCGTTTCTCACAAAAGGCTGGCGGGACAAGGTCTGCGGAGCAACCCTTCTCAACGTTTTGGCGGGAAAAAGTACGCTCCGGATCGTCAACCTCGATTCGGACGTCCCCGTGGCCGTGGACCCTCTCTCCGACGCCTGATTTTGGCCTTTAAGGATCGCCATGCCACGCCTGATCAGTTGCTATTCGAACTGTTTCGGATCATCAGGGGTATACGCGGCGGCCGAGCGGATCGGTAAAACGGGAATTCACAACCTGGAGCTTGCCCTCCGCGGGCACAATTTCGGCGGCCTGGTAATCCCTGAATCCGCCGTGATCACCGAAAAGGCTACCGACAACGAGGTCCGAGCGTTCCTCGCCCACCTTGAAAAACACGAGGTCAAGGTTACCGGTTGCAACGTCGGCGGCGCGAACATTCTAACGGTGGAAGGGGTTGAACTCACCATCCGGCGTATCCAATTCGCGCGTAAATGGTTCGGCGTTCCGATCGTCATTTCCGGCGCGGGTCAGCCATCGAATCCAGCCGAACGCGCGACCGCGATCTGTCATCTCCGTCAAATCGGAGATAGGGCCGAACAACTTGGCATGATCGTCGCTCTTGAGACACACAAGGGGCCGACCCAGAACGCCGAGGCGATGCTCAGGCTGATGGACGAACTCGACCACCCGGCCGTCCTAC